>JAAXGF010000392.1 GCA_012267605.1 Alphaproteobacteria bacterium
TGATACTCTCACACACTCAATCGCTACGATTTTCCTGCACCGTTTGACCTTTCCAAGGCGCAAACAACTTGCACAAGCAGATTCAGAAGTGGTCAAGGTTCCTAGCAATTGAAGTCTCTGCTGATTGATCAAAAAGCAATACGTTGGACCCTACCATATAATAAAGCAATTTCCGTGCCACAAAAAAACCGTTGTTTGTCAAATATATACGAAATTTGACTGATGCCTCAAATGGTAGGTGTAAAGTTTACCGACACCGTTTACTCGCGTAGTTCGACCAGAATGGAGATTTTTTTGTTGTTTTTCAATTAGATAGATGTGTCAATAGCAGGCCCGGCCCAATTCGGTGATGTAAAGAATTCCGACAGGTGACTCGAATTCCATGAATTGACATGTTTCTAAGGCGATGCCGGCCTTTTACCTGGTCAATAAATAGGGTGGGGGATTCACGTCTGCGAGGGTGTCACATCACGTGGCGGAGGGGGGGTAACCGTGCGTGTCCGCTTGGTACCAAGAGTTACTTGAATAATATGCGCGGTATTCGTGCAATGGCATATGGGTTTGATCGTCAAACCTAGGTACATCTCGATCCAATTCAACGGGAATCTACGGGTTCGACTTCGGGCTGATTAGGGGTACGATGCGCGGCACCCAAAACGAGCGCTCATTGGCTCTTGCCTATTCCCGTTTGTGGCGACGAATGAGCAATGGATTTAGAGGATCAATGTTCAATCCTACTCAAGTTGTCATCAACACCTATGTGGAACGGCTCAAAGCGAATTACATTCGGCAATATGGACTCTTGGAGCCGGATTTTCCTGACATGATCGCGTTCATCGGCCGGCTTGCGTTGGAAAATATCGCCGATAGCGACGCCCCTTATCACGATGTGAACCACACCATCATGGTAACCGACGTGGGACAAGCGATTCTCAGGGGCAGGCATCTCTCGGAGGGTGGCGTTTCACCATACGACTGGTTGCACGTTATGACATCGCTGCTTTGTCATGACATCGGGTATGTTCGAGGTGTTTGCCGAGGCGACAAAAAGGACCGGTTTATCATCAGCGAAGATGGCGAGACGACGACGGTGGCACCAGGCGCAACCGATGCCGCGATGACGCCCTACCACGTGACCCGATCGAAGATATTTGTAAAGGAACGATTTTCTCGATCTGAACAAATCGATACGGACGTTGTGGTGGCGAATATCGAACATACTCGATTCCCTGTGCCAGAATCGGAGCGCAAGCCCACCACGACCGCGTATCCGAGTTTGGTCCATGCCGCCGATCTTATCGGTCAGATGGCCGATGTTCACTATATTCGCAAGATATCTGCGTTGTTCGCGGAGTTTCGAGAAACTGGTGCCGCGAAGGCGTTGGGATATGAAAGCGCCGATGATTTACGCACGGGCTATCCAAAATTTTTCTGGCATGTCGTGCAGCCGGTAATCGGAGATGCGATTCGGCATCTCAAGGCCACCCAAGAAGGCAAGTTCTGGGTCGCCAGCCTCTACGCCCATGTTTTCGCGGAAGAATATAAAGCTGGCACGATTGGCTAATACGAATTGGGTTTAGAGTCCGAATTGAAAATAGACAGCGACCCTTCAGTTAGCACCAAGTTCGAACCGAATTGATTATCTAAACGGTTTGGCCCTGATTGAAACGATCCGCACACAAAATTCGCAACTCTTCGCCTCTAGAGCGTGGCGCCGTTTTTCTTCAAGAGGTTGATCAAATCTCTGTGGTTTCGCAAATACGCTCTGGCCAGAGGGGTGTGTGAACTGTTGTCCTTGGATGTCAGATTTGCGCCCGCGGCGATGAGGAGTTCCGCGACGCGAATATTTCCCTGGTTCGCTGCGAGGTGAAGGGGCGTACTGCCATCAGAGTTCGCGCTGCTCAGTGCCGCGCCTGCCCTAATAAGAAGCTCGGTTTCCTCGGCCTGCCCGTTTTCCGCTGCGACGTGGAGTGGGGTTACACCATTTTTGTCTCCGGCGTCGATGTCAGCGCCGTGACCGATCAGGAGTTTTGTTAGTTCCGTTCGTCCGCCTTGAGCGGCCAAATGTAGAGGAGTAGCGCCACCGCCATCACGTGCGTTTATTTGGGCGTTGTTGGTGACAAGAATTTCCGCAGCACGCGGTGATTTGCCTAGTGCAGCGAGGTGAAGGGGGGTGCTACCGGATTTATTCGTGGCGTTAATATCCGCGCCATGTCGAATTAGTAACTCACAAACCTGCGCTTGGCCGTTCATCGCCGAAACATGAAGTGGCGTACTGCCGGCGCTATCGCTTGCTCCAACGTCTGCGCCTTCCGCGATCAAACGGTCCATGGTTTTGATATCACCATCAAGCGCCGCGTCGTGAAGAGGGCCAGCTTTGCTTGGCGTGGTAATAACAATTGACCATGTCAACGCAGCCAAAACCGCGGCGCAAATAATCCTAATCAACATAACAATCTTGCTCGCAACATTGTTTCGTGAACCACCCCGAGTTCGCATTACACGCGCTGATGCATCGATCTCTTGCACGTCTCGCGACGGCACCGATCAAAGATTTCTTTATGTCATATGAAGATAACGATTCTTTCCGCCAACTACTACGTCAATCTTGGATTTCTCGACGACCTATGCATTCGAAAATCGGAGCCGACGAATTGATTCCGTGCCTGGAAATGCGGCTAGATATCGTTTACAGGGCTACTATGAAAGCGGAACAAGCGCGCCGCGACAACCGAGAACAACAATCCAAGGAAACATGGCAAACGCCAATCCGTAGCGATGAATTGGGTAACGTAGTAGAGGCTAGCCGACATTGCCAGCACGACCGTAAATTTGCCACTCCAGGGAACCAGACGGTGATCCTGCCAAGCGTGGATAATTTGCCCAAAAGTTGGATGGTCATATAACCAGCGATGAAATCGCTTTGAGCTCATCGAGAACGCCCAGAGCGCGATTAACAAGAACTCGGTGGTTGGCATGACTGGAAGCACGGCACCGACAACCGCCAATCCCACATTGAACCAACCGAAGGCAACAAGGAGTTTCCTTACGAACGGAGTCAGTCTTTTTCGCCGTGTTCTGGTGAGAACAAATTTTTCGACCATTTTCGAAACACCTTTCCTCACCGTATTCGAATGCTCGGTAAATCCGGTACCAAACTTGTCAAGCTGACTTGGCTAAACAGCCCAACATCAGGCAGGTTCGCGGAGAATTTTCATGGAACTGAACCTCTTGGCGCTAAGCTCGACCTCCTATCCATTGACATCCACGACAATTCGTCCGCGGACACCGCCACCGAGGATATCTCGAGCGTATTCAACCAGGTTGTTGAGCGTCACCACACCTGTTATCGAATCCAATTTGCTTCGGGGTAATTCCTTTGCCAATCTTTGCCAAGCGAGCTGCCTTCGCGGCATCGGGCACATGACGGAATCAATGCCGAGAAGATTTACGCCTCGAAGCAAGAAGGGGAGGACACTTGTTTCTAATTTTGGCCCTGCCGCGACCCCGACAGCGGCAACGCAACCGCCGTAGGCCATCTGTGCCAAAACCCTGGCTAAAGTGGAGCCTCCGACAGAATCGATACACGCCGCCCATGTCGCGGATTCGAGAGGTCTCTTCGATGGCTCAGCCAGGATTCTTCTTTCTAGTATTGCCGCGGCACCGAGAGATTCCAAATAGGGATGTGTTTCCACGCGCCCAGTTGATGCCGTTACCGTATAGCCGAGGGCTTTTAACAATGCGATGGCGACGGACCCGACTCCACCGGCCGCGCCGGTGATCAGCACTTTACCTTTGTCCGGCCGTAAACCGTGTTCTTCCAATGACATGAGCGCTAACATGGCCGTTAAACCTGCAGTACCAATGCCCATCGCGCGTTTCGCATCCAGGCCAGTGGGCAGAGGGAGCAACCAGTCGCCATTCACGCGCGCCTTCTGGGCAAAGCCACCCCAACGAATTTCTCCAAAGCGAAAGCCGGTGAGGAGAACCTGATCCCCGATTCTGAAATTTGCGTGTTGACTTTCACATACCGTCCCAACCATGTCGATGCCGGGTACGTGAGGATAATTGCGAACCAAATTCCCAAGACCATTGATGATCATTCCGTCTTTATAGTTAAGGGACGAATATTCCACCGAGACGGTGACGTCCCCTTCAGGGAGATCTTTCTCGTCAAGTTCCCTAATTGCCGCTGTGACAGAACCCTGTATTTCTTCGAGTAGAATGGCTTTAAACATGCCGCATCCCCCTATTTTGCACGTTTGGGTTGCAAATTTCCAAAGCAGTCTCGTCTTAAAATTTGCTCACTGAATATATACGGAATTTGCACTCGAATTCGCCGGTATTTAACGTGGCGAACTAGGTTCAGTTGGGCTAATTTGGCGCCGGGCGCTTGTGAGGGAATTCCGGGAAATTTCTCAGTATGAATTTGTTGGCTCGAGTAGCGTGGATTGCGTTGTGCGGAAATCTTAGTTGAACGGTCATTTGGGTAAATGGGTTATTCTTGTTCGACATCCAGTAGGTGCAGCGGGTTTGCTACATACAAATTTTCTGGAAGGCTGAATAAGCGGCCACGCGATTTTCAGTCAATCGCGAAGATGAAGGTACTGACAGTTGCTTTTTGGGCGGTCGTCTTCATCCCTGCGGCGGCGTTGGCGGAAGGGAGCGGAAAAACGATCAGAGCCGTTCTGCATCCGGAAGAGTTTCCGCCGTTTCAGGGGATTTCAACTGCCGCTGCGTTCGATCATGCTTGGGAAACCAACCGCCCGTGGGTACTAGCGAATCTGTCCCACGCGGCGTATTTCGAAGACGAACAATTGTGCGCTCTCCTTGCGACATATTTGCGCAGGGCGGACCCGTGCATCGACTCGGAAGGGAAGGGGCCGCCGCGCCTTCATCTTTATTCCAAGGGTGGGTCACAAGGGTATCTCGCTGTCTGGCCTGATAAGGCAGTTCTGGTTTTTCGTGGCACTGAGGTCCATAGCCTGGGCGATTTGCTCGCGGACGCTGATTTCATGATTCAGCAGCCAGTTGGCGAATCCTGGATACATAGGGGATATCACGGCGAACTTAAGAAGATCTGGCCCGACATTGCCACCGATTTGAAAATGTATGAGGAAATTGTGTTTCCCCCTATCCCCGTTTGGGTAACCGGACACAGTATGGGCGCAGCAATGGCAACCCTCGCTGGAATGCAGGGGTTCCCGTTTGAGGCAGTTGTGACATTCGGTGAACCTCGTGTGGGGAGCAACATCTCATCAGTATTTTCCGCGAAGTTTCATATTCGATACGTGAATGGGCACGATCCTGCAGTTCATTACCCGATACCTATTGGCTACGAGCATCACGGCGAGGAAATTAAGATCGTCGATTTAGATGGTCCCAACGCGCTATATGACCACGCAATTCCGTATTACGCGGAGATTTTGTCGCGCCATAAGAGCGATTAACCTTCGGATCAGAAAATTGGTGGGGCGTTCGTACAGAGCGATTTGTTCGTGTTAGTGAGTGGGGTATCTAGCGCGTACGCCGCCTGCCGTGCTCACTATTCGGACCGCTCCAGCGGTCCCAGTCGAATCGCCAGTCCTGGTATTTGTCGTGTGGATCAACGCGCAACGTTTGCCGATTCAATTTCATGCGCTGAAATATATTTTTGATCCAAGCGAAATACGATGTTTCGCGTGGCGTCATTTTTGCCTTATGCAGATCCCATTGGCGAATTTGCGTCATGATTTTGATCCCTACGTCGCGCCGGGTCTAAAAAATAAGATTCTTCCACAACGCGCGCTATTTCGATGGAGGTTCAGCGAGACTATCGGTGGGTACCGAAGTCGCGTATGTGGTTTAAATCACTCATATCGGCGAAAATTCGGGTCTCATGTGGTGATCATCACGCAAGAACAACGCGGCGAAATCGGCTGCGCTGACGACAAAAGTGTATCCGTGGGGGGCATAGGGTAGGTCAAGGGGTTGCATCGACCGGCCTCGCAATGCTTCGCCGGTCCAGCGCTACCGACTTGACCAAGGCGAAAATCGGTGTGCCGGGGGAGAGTGAGAGTTGGTCGACGGATTTACGCGTGAGCCGAGCACGAAGCAGGCAGCCAATATCGATCACGACATCAACGTAGGCATCGACACCTTCGCTTACGTTCTGCACAATACCACTAACCCGACTTCCGCAACTCGGGGGTCGCGAAGATGCTAACCCATTGATTTTCCACAATCGGACCTCCAAAGGTCGGCACTACAGGGCGCCAAATGGAGGGGGCGAATCGAGGGCCGTCAGGCGCAGATCCGCGGTGTGGGCTGTTGCGGCAGGGTCATG
>JAAXGF010000168.1 GCA_012267605.1 Alphaproteobacteria bacterium
CAGAGTATTTAGAGGTCTCCAGGTAACAGCCCCGCTTTCGGTCGTCGCGACAATTGAGTTGATATTGAATCACAAAGCGTTTGCCTAATCAGGCGATCTACCAGCGACCTCTCGCATGGATTTTATCAGCCCATCGACGCCTTCCCGGGCAATTACCGATGTATATGTCGAACGCTGAGTCGTGAACATGCTGACCCCTTCAACCACAACATCGATGATGCGAGGTTGATCCTTAATTTTGCGGACCCGCCAGTCAATTCGCGTATCCGGTCCAGATGTGCCTTGAAGGCTGGTCTGCACGATGGTCTCCTTGTCGTTGATCGGCACCGAGCGGTTGACATTCAATGATTGTCCGGTAAACGCGCCGAGGCGCTTTGCATAGGTTTTGACCACGTAATCGCTGTACAACACGAGAAATTCGCTTTGCTGTTCCGCCGTCGCGCGTCGCCAATTGCGGCCCAGTACGGCACGCGCGATCATCCGCATTTCGAAACCGTCGTTGAGCAGCGCGCGCACTTCCTCCTCACGCTGAGCAGGCGCCAGGTCTTCCCGTTTCATCAGTTCGATGGCCCGTTGCGCCAAACCGTCGATAAAGAGGGCGGCCGCATCCTTTGCCTCGGCAGACGACTGGCGCGCCGGCGCGAACGTGACAAACACGGCGAGCACGAGGATGATAAATCGAGGCGACATATTCACCATCCGGCTGAAATTTCGGAGATGATGCTCTTTGGCGCTGCCTGGATGATCGCTCTACGCGAACCGCGGCGCCAAATCCATCTCCCAGATCGGGGCTGTTATAGGGGAATTACCGATCTTCGTCCACGGCCCCGCGTCGGTCCTGCCGGACGCGGTGATCCGGCGGTAATCCGCTCTTGCAGATTCCCCTTCTATTGACGATCATGACCGCCAAGGCTCGGTAAAGTGTTTTGCCGAAAGGGGAGGGGCAATATGGTCGAGCGTGAGCGATATGCCGTGAGGGTTGGCTTGGTGGCCCTCGTAACCGCGTTAATCTTCGGCTTTGGACACGCGCGGGCCGATATTCCAGACGAGCTTTACGAATCATTGGGGTTGTCCCGGACTGCGTCGCCGGAGCAACTATTTAATGCACTTGAGAAACGCTATCACGATCCGGAACAGGGCGCGGGGAAGGGTGCATTCGCCGAGCACTGGGAGCCCATCCCAATGAGCAAATATCTCAACCCTCACACCTTCTATACACCACCGGATGCGGTGGACGTCGTCGCATCGCGCGGGGAATGTGTCGAATGCCATGAGGCAGTGACGCCGGGTTGGGTGCATGCCTGGCGTAAGAGCGTTCACGCCGACATCAACGGAATTCGCTCTTTACGGAAAACGGATCCGCGTTACTACAAGCGCGAGATCATTGCGGAGGTCGAGACGAATTTGCATTCACTCGGCAAGCTTCCGAGGGACCAACAGTTAGCGGAGGTATCATGTATCGATTGTCACGTCGGAATCGGTGCCGAACAGGGCGATCACGCTAAGGATTTGAGGTTACCCGACGCTGCAGTTTGTGGCACTTGCCACCTTCGGCAGTGGGCGGAACGTGAATCGGAGCGCGACACATTGAATTGGCCACAAGACCAGTGGCCTAAGGGACGGCCCTCCCACGCCCTTGATTATCGGGCGAACGTCGAGACGGCAATATGGGCGGCCATGGAACAACGCGAGGTGGCGGAGGGCTGCACCTTTTGCCACAACAATCAAACGAAATGCGATACCTGCCACACCCGTCACGAATTTAGCGTTGTCGAGGCGCGTAAACCAGAAGCCTGCGCGACCTGTCACAACGGCGTCGACCATAACGAATTTGAAATGTACATGCTGTCCAAGCACGGCACCGTATATCAGACGCGGGGCGACACTTGGGACTGGGAAGTGCGGCTCGAGGACGCGGTGGCGAAGGGCGGCATGAACGCGCCCACATGCGCGTATTGCCACATGGAATACGAGGGGGAATTTGGCCACAATCTGGTGCGCAAGGTACGCTGGGCCTTCAATCCCACCCCCGCGATCGCGGACAATCTCGACCACGAATGGTTTAGCGACCGACAGGAGGCCTGGGTCGAAACCTGCGGAAATTGTCATTCCCAAAGATTTGCCCGCGCTTATCTTGAGTTCATCGACAAGGGAACGATCGATGGGCTAGCGGTGGAGCAAGCGGCGAAGGAAATCGTTACGGGTCTATACGACGACGGTCTCCTTCGCGGCCAGCAAGATAACCGGCCGGCGCCGCCAGTCCCCGAGAAGGACGCGCCCGGCGCGTTTTTCGGGCTGTTTTGGGCCAAGGGAAATAACCCTTCAGCGGTCGAGTACGAATACGCGGAAATGTGGGAGCATCACCTTATCAAGCATTACAAGGGACTGGCCCATGTCAGCCCGGGCGGATACACCTATTCGGAAGGCTGGTCGCAGCTCATCAAGAGTTATGCGCGGATTCAAGACGCCAATACGCAAATTCGGGAAATGGCGTCGCTCAAAGCGCGTGTCGCGGAGCTCAGCGGTGGCGGCGGCCGTGAGATGGCCGGGTTGATCGGCCTCGCCATGATCGTTGGCGGATTTGTGCTCGTCATGTATTGGCGGCGGCGAACCGCCTAGGGACTAATTTGGGGTCACGGTTGGCACCTGCTTCCCTTGCGAGACCCTAAACTCATTCTCCCGGTATTGCTGATCGGCGCGGGATGCGCGCTGGTAGGCTGGTTTGCCTGGCCATTTCTCGCGCCACCCTCGTCACCTTACCGCTATGTCCAGGTCGCCGCTGGGCCGGTGTCTGATTTCGAGGTTTTAGACCTGGCAGAAGATTTGGCGTTCGATGCAAGCGAATTCGAGATTCGTCAATTGCCGGACGACGCGGTGTTGGCCCGCTTACTTCTCGGCGATGGCGATGATCAATCTCGGGTTTTGATGCGATGGGAAAGCCTGGTGGGCGAGCCGCTTTTAACGGTTACGGGCGAGATCGCCGATGTGGCCGAGGTTGGCAGAGCGATCGACGTACACGCCACACAAACGTCGATAGTTCTCGCTTGGTGGGACACCTCGCGTCAGCTCGAACTTTTCTCGGACGCAAGAGTGATTTTCGATACTCATCTTTCCCGGCCAGTCATCGTGCCGGACGAATGGCGAGCCCTGGCGGACACCATTGTCGAATCCGAAAGAACGTTTTGGCGCACGCCTGAGAAAAACGCTTTGGTCAACGAGAGTTTCAGCGCGTTTGCCGAAGCACTAATGCTGTCCCCCGAGATCGGCGTTGAAAAGCTCCATGAACTTGGTGGTGACCGATTCGTCCTTGTCCTTCATGCGCTGGACGCCTTCAAACTCGGGGCGATGGCACCCGACCGCTACGCTATTGGCTACAAAGACTTCGCAGATTCCGGTCAAACCCATGGACTCATCGCGAAGGTCAAGGATTGGCTAGAAGGTGAAGGGTACGATAGCTATCTCGCCACACGGCATGGCGACCGCACTGTGCGTGTTTTCTACCTTATGGACGAGGTCTCGGAAGCGGCGCTGCTGTCGCGACTGGTGCCGTTTACCACATCCGATCCGTCGGCCGGCGTATCTAACCTTCGGCTGGTTTTCCAAAAGGGAAATTATTGGGTGTATTTGGCTGAACGGTGAATACGAGACCGTCTACTTTGATCACTAGCCCGACTTCCGCAACTCTGGGGTCGCGAAGATGCTAACCCATTGATTTTCCACAATCGGACCTCCAAAGGTCGGCACTACAGGGCGCCAAATGGAGGGGGCGAATCGAGGGCCGTCAGGCGCAGATCCGCGGTGTGGGCTGTTGCGGCAGGGTCATGCCGAGCTGGTGCGGCAGTAGCCCGGGCTCCTTGTTCGGACGGGGGTGGCGCGGCAGGACGAGGTGGCGGCCTTCGGGGGACGCGGAGGTGGACATCCACCATCTGGATGGCGGCGAACGCCTCGATAATCGCGCGCGGTGTGAGGCCGTTGGCCCGTGGCCGGGCGAGGTTCTTCAGCGTCACCAGCAGGCAGTAGGCGATGAAGGAGACGAAGATGTGCGCCTCGATCCGCTCCTCGCGCTGGTGGAAGAC
>JAAXGF010000395.1 GCA_012267605.1 Alphaproteobacteria bacterium
GCGCACGCCGGGCAAATCCTTGACTCGCCCCCCACGGATTAGGACCACCGAATGCTCCTGCAAATTGTGACCCTCGCCGGGGATATAACTCGTGACCTCAAACGCATTGGTGAGACGAACCCGAGCCACCCGGCGAAGCGCCGAGTTCGGCTTTTTCGGAGTGGTCGTATAAACCCGGGTACACACGCCGCGCTTTTGCGGGCATCCCTGCATTGCCGGCACCTTGTTGCGCTCCACCGGCCGAGTCCGCGGCTTGCGGATAAGTTGCTGAATGGTCGGCATAATTGGTTACCCTCGAGCCCTTAGCTGCGGCAAAAATACCGGTGAAATTTCTACCCGCGAAAAATACCCACGCAAAAAAACCGGCGTGCCATACCCCGGTTTGCTTCGCGTAACGAAAACAGTTACGTGACCGTGAGCCGCGTCTAGAAATTCAGAATTCTACCACCGGCCCGCGAAAGAGCCGGCATCCTAGGCGGGGACCCCAACGCCGTCAAGGTTATTACGCATCTATTCCGACTTGGATTTGGTCTCGCTGGCCTAAGCAATCGCCGGGAGGCCGCAATATAGATACGTGGCGTGCAAATAGATAAATATGTGGAGGGGCAAAAGCCGGCGAATTTTGGCATTTTCGTAGCGCACAATACTTCTCTGCATATCTCTGCAAGTTTGTTCTTCGCCGAGCACGCCGAAGCCGGGACACGGATGCTTAGCGCGGCTTGATTCGTTTTCCCCTCCAAGCCAATGATTACCGAGGATTCCGATCGTCCCTTTGTAAACATCCCGAGGGCAATCGGACGCGGGCATTTGACAAAACTCCGTCTGTGATTGAACGCGCTCCGATGAAATCTTTTAATGGTTGCGGCAGTCAAAGGCATAATTTACTCTCGTAGCGAGAAATTGATAATTTGGCTTAGGGGGGGCGATGCAAATTGGGCATCCGCTAAGGTGCGAGCGGCCAATTACGACTCGCGCGCTGGTTTCAACGATTCTTTTTGTTGTGATTTTGTTGAATTTTGTTGGCGCGGAAGCAGCTGTTCTCAAACGGAAGAATATCGATGACCTGACGGTGCCAGAACTTGAGGCGTATGAACACGCCATCCAAATTTTGATGGATCGGAGCGCCAAGGATCCGTACGACAAAACTGGCTATACATGGCAGGCGTGGGTGCACAATTGCCCGTTCATCTGGCGTCCACGCAACCCGACCAGTTCCCGTTTCAACGGTCAAAACTGCGATCGAATTTGGCGGCGGCCGGGGCCGGGTTATGACGAGAGCCACCCAGGCGTTTGCGAACACGGCAAGGACCTGTTTCTACCCTGGCACAGGGCTCAATTTTACTACTTCGAGAAACTCCTTCAATCAACGGATCCGGACGGCACAGAGACCGATAGCCGCGGAAAGACCGGCCCAAGCACGAAAGAAGTGACGGTTCCTTACTGGAACTGGACTACCGCTCCGTCGGGAGACAGATATCCGAAGGCGTTGGAAAGGGCGGACTCGCCGCTCAATCACGACCGGCGAATAAAAGGGCCGCTTACGCTGTTCGAGCAGATTATGCTCGCACAGGTTACGAATCCACTCGCCATCGCGGAAAAAATCTATAACGCGGATTGGCAAAGGTTCGGCGGTTATCGCCAAGAAGATAGCGTTGGCGGATATGGCGATTTCGAGGATATCCACCATAATCCAATGCACGCGGAATACTTTGGGCTCGATATGAGAAGTCCGTCCACCGCGGCGCTCGATCCCGGATTTTTCCAGTTTCACGCTTATATCGATCTGTTGTACGAGTTCTGGCTGCAAGAACACGGACCAAATGCCGTCACCTCCAAGACGCATTTTTTGCGCGCGGATCAGCCCGACTCGGTTGCGCCGCCCCCAGGACACGTACGTGGCGCGGGTCTCCCATCTATGGGGCAAGTCGAAATCTATTTCGACACCGCGAAACTGGGATACGAATATGAAGTCCAGCCCAAGGACCGGCTGCCAACTAGGAATGACGTTTTGCGAGCACTTGCCGGACCAGCCGGAACACCGGTGCGGTTCGGGGAAACGGGAAGAAGCGCCTTTGCGCGGCTCACCGGCAACGGACTATTCAATCCCGCAAGTGGACCGGCAACGATGATCGATACGGTCGACGTCGAAATCCCCAATTCCGTGGGCGGGAGAAATTCCATCGTGGTCAAGTTATCGCGCGGCCACGGACCCGACCTTTCCTACCTTGCGGATGTTTACTTGTATCCAACATCCACCACCTTCGACCCAGCGAGCAAGGACATCCGCGATCGCTACGTCGTCAGAAGCGGCGGCTATTGGGGAAGGGGCGGGGCCATGTCTCATGGTGGGGCTGGCACCCCCAGCAAACCATACGTCGCGGATATTTCAAGCTCGGTCGGCGATTTGATCGCCACCGGACACGTCGGCGAGGAATGGCAAGTAACCGTCGTGATCTCGGGCCATCCACCCACGCCGGGATTTGTCACTGTGTCCGTTGAAATCAATTGACCCGAATCGCGGGAGAGAAATTCCATGGCTGGAATATACTGGAACGACATCAAGACCATCCTTCAGCCCGGCGTAACTTGCATGCGGCAAGTTACGATCGGGACGGAAGAAGGCGTGTTCGTAGCCCGTCTCGATGATTACGAAACTGTAAAGCGGCTCCATAAAGTGATCCGTGCCGCGCTGAACGCTTGGCGACGCAACGCGGCCGGCGATGCCTGGCTCCGGGATTCCAATGGCAGGGGTATTCCGACCAAGGCGCATCCGATGCCGCCACCGCCGCGCGGCCCGATGGCGATCGAAGATGTAGACGCATTTATCGCCTGGGTCGACGACGGGATGCCCGAGGAGCCGCCGCCAATCGCATAGCGGACGATCGGAGGATACAGTTTACGTTCGCTCCGGCGTCGAGCTCAAACCAATCATCACCGGCGGTGCTCAGGAGCGGGGCCTGCGAGGCGGCACGTTGCCGACCGCGCTCATTGTCGGCTTTGGCGCGGCTTGCGAACTCGCCGCCCAGAACCAGGAAGGGGATCGCGAGCGCATCGACAAGCTCACGGCGCGCCTGTACCAGCGCTTGCGTGAGGCGCACCCACGACTTCGCCTCTTTGGGCACGAGCGCTGTCGGGTTGCAGGCAACCTCAACATAGGCATTCCCGGAATTTCCGCTGAGGAAGTCATCCGCAACACCGCACAGCGCATCGCCGTCTCGAGCGGCTCGGCGTGCTCTTCGGCGTAAGCGGTTAAACCACGGCGTCGACTTTCGATTTCGACGGGATTTTGTTTGACATCATAGGCTGCCGGTCCTATTGACTTGCCGTCCGGGCGGATCGGGTCGGGGGCGGCGATGGCGGGTAAGCGGTTAAAGCACGGCGTTTAGCATTCGCCTTGATCCGGCGTGGCCTCGCGCGAGAGGGTACCGATCGGTTCATCTCGATCGGAGGTTTTTCATGGCGG
>JAAXGF010000095.1 GCA_012267605.1 Alphaproteobacteria bacterium
CCAGGCAGCGCGCTGGCTGTCGTTGATCTCGCCGAGATAGAGAATGTGGCGCTGAACGACCCGGCGGCCGCGGACCCGGACGTTCTCCACCACGCTCCAGTAGCGGTGCTCCTTGCCGTCTTTGAAGCGTCTCTTGCAGCGCACGAACATGGGCAAAGCGTCCGGTGCTTTGCCAGCCAGATCAAGGGGGTAGGTCGGCACTACACGCCGTTCTGGAGAAGCAAAGCCCGGAAATCCGCCACTTTCCGGGCCGGAAAATCGTCACATTAGCCGAAACGCGTGCCGAGTTGCGGAAGTCGGGATAGGGCCCAAAGAAAAAATTGACGTATCTGAATATAATGAATTCATAAATCCGCCAAAGAGGAAAGAAATGAGAATCCTAATTCTCGCCCTGGTGTACTCAGTTTGCGGTATGTATTTTGCGCCGAGTTCAAAAGCGGATTACGACGAGGGCATTCAAGCCATCGTCAACGAGGACTACGCCGCCGCGCTCGCCGAGTTTGAAAAACTTGCGGAAAGCGGAGATCGCGCGGGCCAATATTGGCTCGGGATCATGCATGACTACGGCGTCGGCATACCGCAAGACCACGTCGAAGCCATGAAGTGGTATGAGCTCGCGGCAAACCAAGGTAGTGCGGGCGCTAAGATTCAACTTGGTGATACATACTTTTTCGGCAAGGGAACACCGCAGGACGATATTCGCGCACATATGTGGTACAATCTGGCGGCCCTGCAAGGTGTTAAGTTTGCTGGTCGAATTCGTGATCGGGTTTCGCTGCGCATGGGGAAAGGGGAAATCACCCAAGCAAAAAATTTAGCACGAAGCTGGCGCCCCCGCTCATCGGAGGACGTCGCTGACGCCTATGCCCGCGCAAAAGCGAAGTTGGATCAAAAACGATTCAGTCTTTGGTAGAAGTCCAAGGCTTTGGTAGAAGTCCAAAGCGCGTTCAAAATTTCCACGTCTGACCCTATCACCCGCCTAACCACTGCACACTGCACCTTCGCGAGCGCCGTTACGGCACAAGCCGATCTCCGACGAATTTCACCCGAAATTTTGAGCCGTGTAGCTCTCCAAAATCTCGCACATTGTAGCGCCGTTCGTGCTATAGAAAACGACCCTAGGTCCGCAGGAACGAGACGCAAATGTTTCGCGCTTTTTCGATACGTGTCCTGCCGAAACGGTGCTCCAGCACGTGGGATGATCGTTGTGTGTTGGAGAACGGATTCTCTCTCTTGCAAAAATTTGTTTGCGGCTGGTAGAGGTTGAGTACGGTGCGACGCGAGAACCCGCGAATGTCTCGCATTTTTCAATTTGCGCAACTAATTTTCGCGGTGCTGATCCTGGCCAGCGGCGCGAGCGCCGGCGAAAACGCCGACGATTCCATCGTAAGAAAATGGTCGTCCAAGCGCGCGGCGACAATGGATATTTCCCTCAACAATGTCGCGAAATGGGCAGCCGAGTTTCAAAACAAATTGCACGTCGATGCCGACCCGGTCTTGCGCGCCATCGTTTGCCGCGTGCCCTTTTCGTCCTGGTCGCTCGATGCGATCAAACTAGCCACCAAAATTTCCGACGAAAGGTTGGAAGGAGCGATCAAACGACTCAAGGACCTTGAGCTGATTATCTCGGAACGCAAACATGGTGTCACCAGCCTTTTGCCGGCCTCCGAAGAAGCCAGGAAATGGATGCAAAAATACGCCGAGGATATGTGTGCATCCGACAACACGTGCAATGTTGAACGGTAGGGGCGTGATGGACGCGTAGAGGAGTCCTATCCAGGGTTAGCCACGCCCAGACGTTCGGCCCGTTTTTTCAGATAGGCAGCGATACGTTCCTCGCGTACCACCTTTGCGACTCGGCGGCGTTCATCGGCCCAAAACCGGAATACGCGCACACGGTATGGGCGGCCAAGACTATCAGTTTTCGAGTGGTAACCAGCGACGGCGACGGACCAAGATTTGGCGTCGCTGTATAAGCGAGCCAAGTACCGAGATGCGTAGCGGGCGTTTCGCACGGGATCAAATGCTTCTTCCAATGAAGCGAATGCTTGCGGATGATAGTGCAGATTGACCTGCATACAGCCGACATCGATATTGCGCACGCCCATAGCGCGCAAACGCTCTACCTCGGCGATCGCGGCGGCCTTGCTGGGCAGATAACGCCCCTTTCCAAGGGCATAAACTGTCCATGGCCAGGCAATTGTTTCCCTTCTCTCGGCATCGTATCGACCGCTTTCGGCAACGGAGATTGCGATCAGGAGCTGTGCCGGGATACCCGCCGCGACCTCCGCCTTCGCTGCCGCACGGGCACAAATTCCTTCGGCCAAGGCCGGCGATCCGGCCTGCAACAATGAAATGGCAAGTAAGACGACGACAATGCGCGGGGACCAACGAGGAAGCTTAGAAGACACGCCAGACCTCATGCCGAAATTATCAAAAACACCGCCGATATCCCGCAGTGAAGCGAGATCCCACAAAATTCTTAGCAAGCGACGTGCCAAAATTCGAAAAATGTCCCCACTTTCCATAAAAATTCCATGTTCGCGGGTCGATCCGAGGCCGCTGGAATCATTGGATTTTTCCATTTTCAGATTTTCTTTGGTTACAAAAAATCGTTAGATTTCATTTTTCTATTGCAATCCGTTAGAAAATCACTTAAACAGGATTCGCGGTACGAGCCTCCCTTCCCGCTCAGGTTCATACCGAGTTGCCCAAGTTGGGCATTTCCTCCCTGAAACTGGGCCGTGCCATGCACATGGCACGGCTCTTTTTTGTCGAAAATCGGTGTTTCGGGCCATTGTCACCCCGTCGCCGAGGCCTCTTTAGCGAGATAGATTCTTGAACGTCTGGGTCAGACTAAAGATCGGCCATATTGATTTTGGGAGTCGTGCATGCGTCTGCCCCGAGTATGAATTTACAACGCAATCAGAACGGCGAAATTACCTGCCGGCCCGTTCAGCTCGAAAGACATCTCCCTCGGTCGATAGATTTCGTAAGCTCCCTCCGCTTGACCCCGGAAGTTGTGAGGTTATCATGCGAAAAGAAGCGGGATAGACCCGCTTAGGCAGGGAGGACATACCAGCGATCCCCGCGGGAGAGATCGGCCCAGGTGATGCGCCGGTGGCCGGCGCCGAAGGAGCAACCGCCCGGGAAACTCTCAGGCAAGCGGACCGCGGGGGGATGGAACTCTGGAGAGTAGACGCGCGTTCCCCTCGGGAGGAGGGAAGGCGGATCTCACCGAAGGGGTAGCCCGGTTTCCACGCGGCACCGGCAAATCTCTCAGGTCCCACGATAGAGCCGGGAAGGCCATTCGCCAAGGATGGCCGGATTGTCGTTGTGTAATCGGGAGGTGGGACTTGGGAAGGGTGGACTTGGTCGGCGACAAAATTGAGCGGACCCCGCTTTATCAACTACACGTTGAACTAGGCGCCAAAATGGTGCCTTTCGCCGGTTACCAAATGCCCCTGCAATTTCCACAAGGTATAATTGCGGAGCACCTGCACGCGCGATCGAAGGCTGCGCTTTTCGACGTTTCCCATATGGGCCAGATCGCCCTCCACGGCGGCGGTGCCCGCTCTGCGCTGGAGCGCCAAGTACCGAGCGACATCGTCGGCCTGGCGCCGGGGAGCATGCGCTATACGGTTTTCACCAACGATTCAGGTGGAATCCTTGACGATCTCATGGTCGCCAATGGCGGCGACCATGTTTTTCTCGTGGTCAACGCAGCTCGCAAGAAAGCCGATTGCGACCACTTGCTCAATGGCCTCGCTGGGTCCGGTGTCGGCCTCGAAGAACTGTCGAACCGTGCGCTCGTCGCTCTCCAAGGACCCAAAGCAGCCGTGGTCCTGGTGCGGCATGCCCCTGAATGCACAAGATTGCGATTTATGCGCTTCGCCGACATGGACGTCGCCGGTATCGCCTGCAAGGTCAGCCGCTCGGGGTATACCGGGGAGGACGGATTCGAAATTTCCGTGCCCGCGGCAAGAGCAGAGGACCTCACCCGCCGCTTGTTGCAAGAGCCGGAGGTGGCGCCGGCGGGGCTGGGCGCACGGGATAGCCTGCGCCTCGAAGCAGGCTTGTGCTTGCACGGCCACGATATCGACGACACGACGACCCCAGTCGAGGCGCGCCTGCGCTGGACCATCGCCAAACACCGACGCGCCAAGGGCGAATTCCCGGGTGCGCATGTGATCGTCAGACATATGGCCGGCGGCCCGCCACGGCTACGTGTGGGACTTCGTTTGGAAGGACGAGCTCCGGCACGTGAACATGCGCCGATCACTAACCTCGATGGTCGCCCCATCGGCATAGTGACCAGCGGCGGTTACGGACCAAGCGTCGGCGGGCCCATAGCCATGGGCTATGTTCCAGCTGACCACGCCGCCGTCGATACCCGCGTGAATCTCATGGTACGGAACAAACCGCTCCCGGCAAAGGTAGTTCGCCTCCCCTTTATTGCCCATCGGTATCATAAATCATGAGATTGTCTGGGCGAATTACCCCGATTGGCGTCGGTGTCGACCGCGCCGGGGCGGGAACAAGATTGTTCTGGTTGTAAATTTCGGCCTGAAGGAGCCAGAAATGAGTGATCTCCGTTTCACCAAAGACCATGAATGGGTGCGCCTCGACGGGGACGTCGCAGTTGTGGGCATCACAGACTACGCACAAGAGCAGTTGGGCGATGTGGTTTTCGTCGAGTTGCCCGCGGTTGGCAAGACGGTCGCTCAAGGCGAGGAAACGGCCGTCGTCGAGTCGGTGAAGGCAGCAAGCGAGGTCTATGCCGCAGTTGGCGGTGAGGTCGTCGAGATCAATGAGTCGCTGGGCGCCGAACCGGGTATCGTGAACAGTGACCCGACAGGCGCGGGATGGTTCGTCAAGCTCAAGGTGACCAAACGCGACGAATTCGACACGCTCATGGACAAGGCCACCTACGACGCCTATTTGGCCGAAATCTCCTAATGCGGTACCTGCCCCATTCCGAAGCGGAGCGCGCGTCCATGTTGCGCGCCATCGGCGTGGCCGACGTGGACGCACTGTTTTCCGGGGCGCCAATCGAGGCGCGCCAGGAAGCGGGATTGAACCTGCCTCCGCACGCCGGCGAGTTGGCGGTGGAAAAGAAGATTTCAGACTTAGCGGCAAAAAATCTTTCTGCCGGCTCGGTGCCCAGTTTTTTGGGAGCCGGCGCCTATCGCCACCATGTTCCGGCGTCGGTCGACCACCTGATTCAGCGGGGCGAATTCCTCACCGCCTATACCCCTTATCAGCCGGAAATCGCCCAAGGCACCTTGCAGGCCCTGTTCGAGTTCCAGACCCAAGTAGCGATGATCAGCGACATGGAAGTGGCGAACGCCTCCCTTTACGACGGGGCCACGTCCTGCGCCGAGGCGGTTATGATGGCACGCCGCATAACCCGCAAGCAAAAAGCGATACTTTCCGGCGGGCTTCACCCCCATTACCGCGAGGTAACTGCCACCCATGCGGCCTACGTCGATTATAACATCGTGGCGAATCCGCCGGACGCGCTTGGAGGCGAAGATCTGGCGTCATTGGTTGATGAAGAAACCGCGTGCGTCGTTGTTCAGAATCCGGGCTTCTTCGGACACCTGAGCGACTACGCGCCACTCGCCGCCGTCTGCCATGGCCATGGCGCTTTGTTGATCGTCGTGGTCAACGAAGTGGTGTCGTTGGGTGCCGTGGTTGCGCCGGGCACCATGGGGGCAGATATCTTCGTCGGTGAGGGACAGTCTATCGGCAACGCTTTGAACTTTGGCGGCCCCTATCTCGGCTTGTTCGCAACCCGCGAGCGATTCGTGCGTCAAATGCCCGGCCGGCTCTGCGGTGAGACTACCGACGACGACGGACGGCGTGGCTGGGTGCTGACCCTGTCTACCCGAGAGCAACATATCCGTCGGGAAAAGGCGACAAGTAATATATGTACCAATTCCGGCTTATGTGCATTGGCATTCACTATTCACATGGCTTTGCTCGGCGAAGCGGGATTCACCGGCTTGGCCCGGTTGAATCACGCCAACGCCATTAGGCTGGCCGATCGGCTCGGTCAGTTGAATCGCGTGACCTTGCTTAACCGCTCATTCTTCAACGAATTTACTTTGCAGCTCCCATGCCGGGCGGATGAAGTTGTGGCCGCCTTGGCGGAGCGCCGCATATTGGCGGGTGTTCCGGTGTCGCGGTTGTACCCCGACCAACCCGAACTCGCTGATCTGTTGTTGGTGGCCGCGACCGAAATGAATAGCGAATCGGACATGGACTCCCTGCAGGACGGCTTGGACAAAATCTTGCGATGAGTGAACGCGGTATAACCACCGAGCACCGGGCTCTAATGTTGGAGGAGCCTTTGATCTTCGAACAGGGAGCCGAGGGCCGGACCGGTGTCGATTTGCCCAGGCCACAGACTGACGACGACCGTTTGGGGGGCGTTGCCAGGCGTGGCCCCATCGGCCTTCCCGGGCTTTCCGAGCCCCAAGTGGTTCGGCATTTCACCCGGCTTAGCCAAAAAAACTATGCGATCGACATGGGCCTCTATCCCCTTGGCTCATGTACCATGAAACACAATCCACGGCTTAACGAGCGACTAGCGCGGTTACCTGGACTTGCTGACATTCATCCCCTGCAACCAGAATCGACGGTACAGGGGGGGCTCGAACTGATTGACCGACTCGCTCACTGGCTGAAGACCCTCACTGGTATGCCGGCCGTGGCCATGTCGCCGGCCGCGGGCGCTCACGGCGAGCTCTGCGGATTGATGACCATCCGCGCCGCGCTCGAAGACCGGGGCGACACACGCGCCCGGGTGCTGGTCCCTGAATCGGCGCACGGGACCAACCCGGCGACAGCCACCTTGTGCGGTTATTCGGTGAGTGCCGTACCGGCGAATCGCAATGGGCGGATCGATCTCGCAGCGCTCGAGACCGCGCTCAGTGCGGACGTAGCAGCATTAATGCTGACCAATCCGAATACCTGTGGACTATTCGAAGACGACATTCTCGCCGTCGCCGATGCGGTTCACACGGCCGGCGCCTTTGTTTACGTCGACGGCGCCAATTTTAACGCCCTGGTGGGACGCGTACGACCCGGGGATCTGGGCGCCGACGCCATGCATATCAACTTGCACAAAACGTTCTCCACGCCCCACGGCGGTGGCGGTCCGGGTAGCGGACCTGTGGTTCTTTCCGAGGAACTTGCGCCTTACGCGCCACTTCCCTGGGTCGTCCACGATGATGCTGGATTTCGTTTGGTGGAGCACGGCGATGGAAAAGAATTGGGCCGCATGAAGGCATTTCATGGACAGATGGGCATGTTCGTGCGCGCGCTCGCCTACATGATGAGCCATGGGGCGGACGGACTGCGCCAAGTTGCCGACGATGCCGTGCTCAACGCCAATTATTTGCTCGCCCGATTGAGCGACGTCCTCACGCCAGCCTACCCTGGAAGCTGCATGCACGAATGCTTGTTTGACGATGAATTTCTCAAGGGCACTGGTGTCACGACACTGGATTTTGCCAAGGCCCTGATCGACGCCGGTTACCATCCAATGACAATGTACTTCCCTCTGGTGGTACAAGGAGCGCTTCTGATGGAACCGACAGAAAGCGAGAGCAAGGACAGCTTGGATCGGTTCATTGAAACGACCCGCGCCTTGGCCCAGCGGGCCAGAGACGGCGATGCCGCCTGGTTCCACGCCTGCCCGCAATTTGCTCCGCGCCGCCGCCTAGATGAAACCAGCGCCGCCCGTAAACCTGTATTGCGCTGGCGCCCGCCTGATAAGGACGCAGCCGCGTAACAGCACGGCCCAGTTACGCCATCGAGTCAACGGCGGGAGTTGATTTGATTGAATCGAGACAATGCGGAGGCGGGATTTCGAACAAACGTTCAATCGCTTGGGGGTGCCCGTTTGAGTTCAGCGATGAGCTGTGGCAAATGTTCGAACAAATCGCCGACTAGGCCGTAGTCGGCGACTTGGAATATCGGCGCCTCCTGGTCCTTGTTGATAGCGACGATCACTTTGCTGTCCTTCATACCGGCAAGATGCTGGACCGCTCCCGAAATTCCCACTGCGATATAAAGCTCAGGCGCCACCACTTTGCCGGTTTGTCCCACCTGAAAATCGTTCGAAATATAGCCCGCGTCGACGGCGGCCCGTGATGCGCCCACGGCGCCAACCAACAGATCAGCCAGCTCCTCGATCAGCGCGAAATTTTCTCTGCTCTCCATAGCCCGACCGCCGGAGACGACGACACGAGCGGCGGTTAGTTCGGGGCGACCGGAACGGCTTGCGTCCTCACCGACGAACTCGCTCAATCCAGAATCTCCGGGTCCATCGATGAATTCAACAGTCGCTTCCCCACCACCTTTGGCGGCGGCGAACGCTGTCGCCCGTACCGTGATGAACTTGATCGCCTCATCAGTCCGCACAGTGGCCAATGCATTGCCTGCGTAAATTGGGCGCACGAACGTATCCGGCGACACCACGGCGACGATATCCGAAATTTGGACAGTGTCGAGAAGCGCTGCGGTGCGAGGCATTACGTTTTTGCCGCTGGACGTCGCCGGTGCTACGACATGGCCATAGTCCGGCGCGAGACCGGCGATCAACGGTGCCATGTTCTCCGCCAATCGGTGGTCGTAGGCTTGATTGTCGGCGACCAAGATCTTGTCTACACCGGCGATCTCAGCGGCGGCCTGGGCGACGGCCTCGCAAGCCTGGCCGGCAACCAATACATGGACCTCCTTCGCCATCGCCATCGCCGCGGTGACCGTGCGCGAGGTGGCCGATGAAAGTGAACCGTTCCCGTGTTCGGCGATGACAAGCGCCGTCATAAGTCTCCCCAAACTAGGAGTGAGCTGGGCAGAGGGACAAACCAATAAGAACGGAACGACGGCGTTGACCGACGGGCATTCATGCTCCCCTCATGAAGCGCGATTCTCAACATCTTCCAAAATCTTTCCGCCACGAGAAGAGGTTGAATAGGAAATTCTGTAGTCCAGCTGCCCTTCTCTTCCGCCCCGGCTTCGAAAAGCATGCGTACCGCGTCATCGTGTCCCCCGCGCCTCGCCAACTTTAGCGCGGTGTTGCCTCGCGGCAGATCGGCTACGGCGTTGGGATCCGCACCGGCGTCAAGCAACAAACGCATATTTTCAACCTCGCCTTGGCGCGCAGCCATCATCAGTGCAGTACGACCGTATTGGTCCGTTCCTTCAACTTTCGCGCCCAGCTCCAAGAGAAGCGCAACAGTTGCGGCGCCGTTTTTTCGCCGCGCCGCCAACATCAACGGAGTTCCACTGTTCTTGCCGGAGCGAGCAATGACGTCAACCTTGGCACCTGCGGAAACGAGAACCCTGATAATATCGTTTTGCAAGCGCAGCGCTGCCCACGAGATCGGTGTCCAACCCGCCCAGTCTGTCACTTCGGAACCGACACCTTGCGCAAGCAATCGGACGACCTCGTGCTTGTCACCAATTTTAGCCGCCTCGATAAGGGCTTCCGATGCAGCGGACGCGGGCGCTGGTTCCTGCTCGGCGACCGACGGAGCCGGCCCGGCCAGAGTCAAGGCGACGACCGCGAAAATCCTCTGGACCAAACAGGAACTTGTCAATTTCATCGAATCTTGTCGTCGCGGAACTTTTATCGGACGAAAACGTGGACCTCATTGGAGTTAACCGAGGTCTTGGTCGTCGCCGACAAATTAACCCGGTCGGTGGGTAGCCCCATTTCGGAAAGCGATCGGAGTACGTTTTCCGCATTGCGCTTCGAGGCGCTCGTGTTAAGCGCGACTTCCGCCGGAGATCCTTGATTGGGCGCCACCGCCACAACATCGAACGTAGCCGCCGGGCGCCGCTCCAGCGCCTGGGAGATGGCCCCGTAAAGCGCCTGTTTATAAGGCACGTTGGGCCGGTCGAAACGAATGACCACCAATGGGCGGCGAACACCCGACAGATTTCCCGAATCAGTCAGATTGGTCGACGTTCCGTTCGCGGCGGCAACCGCCGCGACGAACGCTTGGTTGGCCAAAGACGGACCGAACAATTCGCCATTATTGATGGCATGGGACAAGGTCTTGAGATTCTTACGTTCATTGTCGACGTAATTGTCCTGACGCGTGGTTGTCGCGCTCATATCACTGAGCAGTCGATCAATCAGCACAGTGGTGCGGTTAACTTCGTCCTCAAGAAACGACAATTGCCGATGGTCCTCCTCAACGGCACCCGAAATGGTGTAAGCGGCCTGAATTTGATCCAGCAGGAAGACCGCCATCGAGGCGTGGGCTGAAACGGAATTCGATAGCGAGTTGAGCGCCGCAATGTCGGTCACGATACGGTCGAGCTCGCTTTGCGCTGTATTCCACTGGCTCACCAAAACGGGGTTCCCGGGGGTCGTGCCGACCTGCAATCGCGCAGAAATCGCCGCCACTGTCGCGTAATAGCGCTGGGCATTCTCTTCAGTAACCCCACGCAGCCGGTGGAAACTCGTGCTATCACTGGCGACCGCTGCCTTGAGCGATTCGAGTTCGCGGCGGTATTCTGAAACCTTTGTGCCGACGAACGTACCAGTGACCAGAGCTTGGCCACCGTAGCGGCCAGCAGCGCTCGGCGATGTTCCAATAGCGCCGCCAGTGATTTGCGTTACCGGAGGCACCGTCGATGCCACGGCTCCCGTACCATACGGAGAAGCGCCAAGCTCCTCGGCAGAAGGCGGAATTTCCACGGTGACCGGAGGTTCGCCAGCAGGATCGTCGCCTGCGAAAAACGACCAGGCGTCGTCGGAATCCGACGAGCAACCTGCGAGCACCAGACAACCCCCAATAATCGCGGCCAAGCTACCAGCGGAGATGAATTGGCGTGGCCGGTATCGGCGAACTTTAAAGAACATTCGAACTGCCATGCGCGGCCAGAGTATGGTGATTATTGTCCGGTTCGGAAGAAACCGCAAGCCGACGAACGATGGCAACAGGACGGCACGAAAAAAATTTGTCAGGCGCTGATTTTTTGCCGTTTCCCCCTAGTAAGAATGGAGTGTACTCAAAGGCCATATGGTCCACAAGCACGTTTTCTCAACGGCGGGTTTCGCGATGAATTACCAACGATGGCGGGGGCGCCAACCACGTGTTTACAGAGGTTTCTTGAATTTCTCGGTTGGATGCTACGGATTTGATGGTGAATTTGCCCATGCTCGGCGCCAGCTAATGGTAGGGGTCGGCAGCGTCCCGCAATCCATCTCCGAGAAAATTGAACGCAAGCACTGTTATGATCACCGGGACAACTGGCAGCATCAACCAGGGGTAGAGCGCCACGACATTGATGTTTTGTGCCTCGTTGAGCAACACACCCCAGCTCGTAATCGGCGACCTTAGCCCAAGGCCAAGGAAAGACAGTGCGGTTTCTCCCAGGATCATCGCCGGGATCGACAAGGTGGCCGAGGCGATCAAATGGCTCATAAAGCTCGGCATCAGGTGGCGCGATATAATCCGCCCCGGCGAAGCGCCCATAAGCACCGCAGCCGTGGCAAAATCCTCTTCGCGCAGAGCGAGCAGTTTGGAACGTACGGCGCGGGCCAGTCCGGTCCAATCGAGCAAGCCAAGGATAATCGTGATACCGAAATAGATGAGAATTGGATTCCAGGTCACCGGCAAAGCGGCCGACAACGCCATCCACAGCGGCAAATCCGGAAACGAACGGATGACTTCGATCATCCGTTGAATGAGATTGTCCACCCAGCCACCGTAATAGCCCGAGATGCCGCCGAAAAATAATCCCAGGGTGAAGCTGATGGCGATACCAAATAAACCGACGGTCAAGGATATCCGCGTGCCGTATATGATACGCGACAACACATCACGCCCGAGACGATCGGTTCCCAACAGAAATATCGTCCCACCCTCAGCGGGACAGACAAGATGAAATTGCGCTTCGAACCAGTTCCAGAACGTATAGCTGTCGCCTTGGCAGAAAAACCGCAGGGGTTGGATTACATTCGGATTGGGCGTGTAAACGCGGCGTAGATTGTTCATGTCGAGCCGGTAATCGAAGCCGTAAACAAACGGTCCAACAAAGCGTCCCTCGTGAAATAGATGAACACCTTGCGGCGGCGCGTAAATGAAGTCTGTGTGCCGGGTATGCAGGTTGTAGGGCGCCAGGAACTCGCTCACCAACACCGAGGCGTAAAGGGCGATCAAGATGATTCCGGCGCCCACGGCCAAACGGTGCCGCCGCAGCTTGTACCACATAAGCGTCCACTGGGATGCCATGAAGAACCGTTCTTGTTCGGGTGACATGGCCTCAACCGTCATCGGGTCGAAGGGAGCCTCGGATACGAAGTGGTTGTCCTTGGGCATCATTCTTGGACCTGGAGCCTTTGCCAGAGACTTGTCTGTTGGCGAGATACGGGGTCGGCGGATACCGAAGTCATCGCGTACATCAATTTGGTTGCCGACCGTGGAGTCGAATTCGCGGATCCAGCGCCGCCAAAGCGAGGTCGGAAAGAAACACACCGACCACGGTCAACATGGCCAGGAACATTAAGAAAGAGCCGGCTAGATACATATCCTGGGTGCGGAGGGCGTTTAGGAGCATCGGCCCCGTGGTTGGCAAAGACAGTACAACCGAAACGATTGCCGCGCCGGAGATGACTTGTGGCAAGAGACTTCCAATATCAGCGATGAACGGGTTCAGCGCCATGCGCAACGGGTATTTACACAACAGCTTAAAGGGATGCATGCCCTTTGCCCGTGCGGTGACAACATACTGTTTTTGCAGCTCGTCGAGCAGGTTCGCACGCAACCGCCGGATCATCCCCGCCGTGCCCGAGGTGCCGATCACCACCACCGGAATCCAAAGGTGTTCCATCACCGAGACAAACTTGCCCCAGCTCCAAGGCGCGTCGAGATATTTAGGGTCCATTAGGCCGCCAATCGAGGTGCCGAAGGTTACGTTGGCGAAATAGAGTAGCACCAGCGCAAGTAGAAAATTCGGCGTCGCCAGGCCAAGAAACCCGAGAAAAGTAAGACTGTAATCTCCGACGCTGTACTGATGAGTTGCCGAATAGACCCCGATAGGAAAGGACACAACCCAGGTGAAGACGATGGTGCTGAAAGAAACAATGAAGCTGAGCAGGAGGCGATCACCGACGACCTCGCTAACCGGGAGATTGAATTCGAACGAATAGCCGAAGTCACCCTGCAACATGCCTGCCACCCAGGTGAAGTATTGTTCGTGCATCGGCCTGTCGAATCCGTATTGCTGACGCAGAAAGGCAATCTTGTCGTCGCTCACGCGTTCACCCTGAGCCTCTAGCTCGGCAACATACGTGCTGAGGTAATCGCCCGGCGGCAACTGGATGATGATGAAGGTAATGAGACTCACCGCCAAGAGAGTCGGAATCATGATCAGCAAACGGTGAACGAGATAACTGAACATGGTTCTTCGGTGAGGTGCTGCCTATCCGGCGGTGTCGTTATGGATTTCGCCAGGAACGCCGCGATGCACATCACGATTTACGTCGCTCTGCAATTCGCTGTCACCGCTGGGTGCGAACCAAAAAGTCGCAGGCTGGTAAATCCCCAGCTGCGCCCCGGGCTCCCAATTATAAACACCTTCGACTGGCACGTTGCGTAATCTGTTGCTCACCACGACGGGCTGGCGGACACCGGCGATAAGTCCGATGGTAAAGACCTCATCGGCATGAATCTCCAATATTTCCCGCCAGATATTGCCACGCTCTTCCGGAGAAGTGGCATCGAGCCACCGTTCGTTAAGCGCGACCAGATTCTTTACTGACACCAAATCGACGGGCTCGCCCGAACGGCCCATGGTTTCGTAATATTGACCCCACTTTGGCCAATGGTAACCTTGCTGACTCGTGGGGACAAAATCCTCGGGGCTCATGTCGGCGGTGGGAATTCCGTTTTCGTAACCAGACCAAATAGACATCAAGGTTTCGCCGGAAAAAATTCGATTGCGGAAGACGTCGCGCTGAGAAGGCTTGGTGTAGAGCTTAATGCCAACTTGCTGCCACGTATCATGGATCAGCTCCAGTACGTCAGTTTGTTCGGTGTCCTCGCCCGCCGTTTCGACGATGATACGCATCGGTCGGCCGTCGGGAAGCAAACGCAATCCGTCCTCGTCACGTTGGTCGAGCCCGAGTTCGTCGAGCAACATATTGGCCCGCGCAATGTCAAATTCGGCCCAGTCGGTGCGATAATTTTTTTCATGTAGCGGGCTAAGGGGCAACACTGTGTTATTGCCCTCGATGGCAAGGCCAAAATAGATCACCTGGTTGATCTCGTGCCGGTTGATTGCCAGTGAAAGTGCCCGGCGAAAGCGGGCCTCGCGTACCAGTTTTTGCCACACCAAATCATTGACGTTCAAGTTGGGATAAAGTGCCAAGTGCGATCCGCGAACCGTACGCCACAGACGCACGGAAAAATCGTTACGGACCTCGCCCTCTTTCAGAAACGTGTAATTGTTGAAAAACAACCCGCGGGTTTGCAGATCAGATTCTCCGGCCCCGTCTTCGCAGGAATCAGCTTGCTGTCCGCAACATCCAACAGTACCCGGTCGATATAAGGAAGCTGCCGGCCTTCCGCATCGATACGATGGAAATACGGATTGCGCTCCGCTACGAACCGCGTCGCTGGTGCCCGTGTTGTATTGACCCAAGGCTGCAAAGTGGGCAAGTCCGGATTGTCGAATCGGTACATGTTGTCCACCGCGTTATGCAACGCAGCCCAATTTCGCTTGCCCGATTCAGCGGCCAATTCCTCGAGCTTCGCTGGATCCGTGTACGCGGCGTGAAATTCCTTGAGATAGTGAGCGGGGCGGTAAATGAACAATGGCGAGGCGGAAGCCAGCGCGGGAAGAAAATAGGGATTCGGCTGCGACCAGCTGTAGCGAACCGTGACATCGTCGATGACGTCGAAGCGTGGCTTTTCGCCGCGTGCCAGCAACGCACGAGGTGGACCGGTCGGTGCCAGCATCGAATTCGTCGCCACGTCTTGCCAATAATACCGAAAGTCTTCGCTGGTGAAGGGATGTCCGTCGGACCACTTGTGACCCTCGCGCAGAGTCAAGGTGTAGACCTTGTAATCCTCGACTTCGACTCGCGACAAGATGTCGGGCACGAAGGCGTAATTCTCGTCGTAACAGACCAAGCGAGAATAACCGTAGACGGTCAATAGTCGGGTGTCTTTTGCCCGCCCGACGAGCATTCGCCAATCGCCACCGTGACGGCCTATGCTCTTCCGCCCGCTTCCGAAAAAAATGCGCGGTGCCTCCGGCACCCGCTGGGAAACCGGTGGCAATAGCATGTCACCGACCGCCGAAGCGAGCATGGGCGTTTCGATCAAGACTAGCGATCTTTCCGACACCGATTCCGTGAGGACGATGGTTTCAGCATTGGCGCTGACGGCCGCTGCAAAGGCGACAACGAACCCCGCACCAAAGCGTGCCGCCTTACAAATTTTTCGAAAACGCGCATACGCGCGTCGTGGCAAGTCTATTCCAGCCGACTTACCTTCCGGGCCACCCATATCAGCACACTCTTGCAGGTGACCCGGCGAGGGAGAGGGTCGGTCGCGGGGATTTTCCAATAAATTGTTCGTCATGAGGCCATCCTCAACGCCGAGGATTCAGCGGCGCGGACATAATGGCCATCCCCTAGACCGATCATCGCGGGATCATTGCCGGCATCTATGGTGAAAGGGGCCGGCCAAGTCAGCGGGTCGGATACGCGTTCCGCAATCAACGCATTGAAATCGAGTTTGTGGTCGAGATCTGGCTCAGGCACTGCGCCCAAGAGCGCCTTGGTGTAGGGATGAACTGGGCGGCGAAACAGCTTGTCGTGCGGCGCAATTTCCACCAATCTTCCGGCGCACATTACAGCGACGCAGTCCGCAATGTAGTGGATCACCGCCAAGTTGTGCGAGATAAATAAATAGGTCAACCCCAGCTCCCTTTGCAAGTCCTTCAACAGGTTCAAGATTTGCGCTTGGATCGACACGTCTAGGGCGGAAACCGGTTCGTCGCAAATAAGCAGCTCGGGCCCCAGCGCTAAGGCCCTGGCAATGCCAACGCGTTGGCGTTGGCCTCCTGAAAAACTATGAGGATACCGGCGCAAGTGCCGGATATCGAGGCCGACCAAACGCATCAACTCGCGAACCTTTTCGGCACGTTCGGCAGGTGTGCCGACATTATGGATTATCAAAGGTTCACTGAGAATGTCGAACACCGTCATGCGCGGATTGAGCGACGCGAAGGGATCCTGAAATATAAATTGAACCTTGCGGCGAAAAGCGAACAGATCCTCCTTAGTTAGGTTTAAGACGTTTACTAGACGGCCATGATCGTTAAAAATCACCGACCCCGAGTCGGGCGAAATTGCGCGCATGATCATCTTGCTAGTTGTCGTCTTGCCGCAACCGGATTCACCGACGAGTCCGACACATTCGCCCCGCCGAACGTCGAAGCTTACATTCCTGACGGAAAATTGAATATCCGCATCCTTGGCACCAAAAAATCCACCCTTTCTCAAGCTGAATGTCTTGCTGAGATTAACCACCTGTAGGAGCGGACCCACTTTGTCCTCCTCCTCCTTCCATGGTTGGCTTCGCTTTAGCGAATCGGCGTCACCGGGGGCGATTTCGCGAATCGGCATAAGCCTTTCATTTTCCGCCATTTCGAACCGCGGAACCGCACGCAAAAGAGCTTTCAAATAAGGATGCTCGGGGCGTCGAAAGATATCCTCCGCCGAACCACTTTCCATGATTTGCCCATGGTACATCACGACGATTTCCTCGGCGACGTTGGCCACAACTCCGAGGTCGTGGGTGATAATCAGCGTCGCCATCCCAAGCTCATTCTGAAGATCGCGAATCAGCTTGAGGATTTGCGCCTGAATAGTGACGTCGAGAGCGGTCGTGGGTTCATCCGCGATGAGTAGCGCCGGACGGCAGATCAGTGCCATAGCTATCATGGCCCTTTGACGCAAGCCGCCGGACAATTCAAACGGATAGGAATCACACGCCTTAACTGGGTCGGGGAAGCCCACCAATTCCAACATTTCCCCTGTCGCCCGCCGTCCGGCAGACGAGCCGACCCCGCGGTGTAAACACAAGGCTTCTCCGACTTGATTTCCAATGGTGTGTACCGGCGACAAGGATGTCATGGGTTCCTGAAAAATGATCGAGATACGACTACCTCTAATCGACCGCATTTCTCGGGAATCCCGATCCAACCTGGCGATATCGACGATATCTCCGGGCCTATCAGGCCCGTTGACGTCGCGAAAAAGTACTTCCCCCTTGGTCACCGATCCGATCTTGGGCAAAATACCCATGATGGTTTGGGCGACGACAGATTTTCCCGAACCAGATTCTCCCACTAGGGCGACAGTCGATCCGGGGCGGATACGAAAATTGACGCCCCTAACCGCCTGAATCGTTCCCTCGGGCGCGTCGAACTCGACGTGCAGGTCACGAATGCGCAGCAGATCGTCCATCATCGCCGCGACGCAGTCGCTGACAGCTTGGCGGTATCGATTCCCATCGCCAATAGATTCTCCCGCGTAGCACTATCCAGGTCTATGCGATTGCCGATCGCGGCGCGCGCCGCACGCAAAACAATCTCGGAAAACCCTTCAATCCCAGAATCCAAGCGAATCGTTCTGCGGGCTAAATGGCCACCAAAACGACCACCTTGACCACTCGGGCTTTTATCGGATTTCCCGAATTCCTCGATTCTCGGACCATGGTTGTCTTTTTCCGTCCCCTCATTCTTGCCAACCTGGCCGACGTCGGCTCGTTCAATACCCCTGATTCGTAATTCCATCCATCCTATAGAATGATCGCGCCGCGTCGAATAATATGTGACCGTCATCACACCGAGGTCTTTCCATGAAAGCGTTGCGCGCACGCTGCCCCGCAGCCGAATGCCGTCGTCAGTGACCTCGACTTTGGTTAGGTGTCGACGCGCCGTTCGCAGCCCAAAGGCAAGAAATACAACGCCTATTCCAAGGCAGACATATACCATGGCGGGAGCCGGCTTAAATAATGTTAAAAGGCCCATCATCAAGACGAGGCCGGCCAATGCACGGAGGTAATCCGGTAACAGCGCGCGCCAAGGATAACGATATTCCATAATCTCGTTAGTTGCCGCGGCGAAACTATTCGCTCTGTTTCCGGGGAAGTACGATCGATCGTCCATGCGCCGCAGCGTTGAATACGAGCTCCGCGGTCCGCTCAGCGCCGGATATGTTAATCGTCACGGGGGGCGGAGGAGGGGCCAAGGCGACCTCGTCTACTGCCTTGGCGAGGTTGAGCGGAGAGAGCTTGTCGGCCTCCAAGCGACGGACCAGGCCATGCTGTTCGAGCCGTTGGGCGCGAAAATCTTGCTCGGTCTCGCCGACACCGACGAACGGCAAAACGACGGCCCGAACGCTGGTTGCGAACAAATCCATAATCGTGTTGTAGCCTCCCTGAGAGACCGACACTGCGCAGTTCGCCAACACATCACGAAAATCGGATCGCGAGGGCTCGACGATGACTCCGGACGGAGCCCGTTCGATAAGCCGCTTCAAACTGTTTGTCGGCAAGTGCGTGCCGCCGAGCACGCGCCACGTATGTTTCGCCAAGCTTGATAGCGGTCGAGCCGCCACCGCGGCGCGGAACAGTTCGACTCCTAGTGCGCTGCCACCGGCGGATACCACGACCTCGTTCCACCCAGGATGCCCCGCGCCAGCTCTCGACACGGCTTGCCCACCGACATAGCCCGTATAGTCGATGTACGAGGCAATTTCATCGGCCAGGGGAAAGCTTTCCTCAAAGCCGATGAGATTCTCGTCCCCGTGAACCAAAACACGGTCGAACCAACTGTGCACACGAGCGACCGCCTCGGCAGCGCGATTAGGTTTACGAGGGAAGTTGAGTACATCGCGAACAGAACAGAAAATCCAAGGACGAGGTTCGGATACCCGCGCCGTTTCAAGCAGCGGGATCAACTCGAACGCGAGTTTGCGACGTCCAAAAGGAAACATTTCAATCCCCAAAGCATGGGGTTTGACCTTAGCGAGGATCTCCAGGAGCAAATCTCTACGATGATTGCGCCAGGCGTCATCGACCAGGCGACCTTCTTCGTCGATCAACTCGCGAAACGTCTCGTCACGGCTGCGCAATGGCGGAAGCTGTGCCAGGGTGACACCCTCAAGATCGAGGTCGCGTATGGGAAAACCACCGCACACCAAGGTGACCTTGAGGCCTCGTTTCGCCATTTCCCGCGTAAGCACCGCAGCTCTACGCAAATGGCCAACGCCAAGCAAATGCTGAACGTAAAACAACACGCGGGCACTCATCGATCGACTTCCAGGGAGAGCTGGGAGACTTCCGGACGTGGGGTTCCATCGGCATTAAGATCAAACACTTGCGCGCAACGCCAGTCGATGGAAATCGGGGCTCTGCCCTTCATATCCCAGCCCAGTGCCAAGGCGAGGACCGCGCGCATGAACCCCTTGTGGCTGACGGCAGCGGCGGGCCGGTCACGCACGGCAACGTCCGCCAAGAAGGAGACAGCCCGGACTTGCACGTCCCTCGGACTCTCGCCGCCGGGCGGGCGGAAATCCAGACCGCGCCCTTCGCTCGCGGCCATCGGTGGGCCCAGCTCAACACGAAGATCGGCCAACCGCCGCCCCTCCCATCGACCCCAACTCATTTCGCGAAGACGCGCGTCACGTGCGGCGTTGGCCGCGCCCAGAAGGCACGCCGTTTCTACCGCGCGACTTAGAGGGCTGGAATACCATTCCACATCAGTTAGGCTGGCCGGCAACCGCCATTCTGTGGCCTGGCGGCGTCCATCTGGACTCAATGGAACATCGGTTTGGCCCTGAATTCGGCGTGCCATGTTCCATTCGGTTAGGGCGTGGCGTATCAACGCCAAGCGGGTCACTGGGCGGTCCTGGAGATCGCCAGCGCCCGATCCAATATGCGCGCTGCCAGGCTGATATCGTGCCGATTGGCAACGTTGTCGGCGGCCGCCTCGGACATCCGCTGGCGCAAATTCTCGTCGCTTAGCAGACGGCGAATTGCAGCGGCAAACTCGTCAACGTCTCCGGGCGACGTGAGTAACCCCGTCTCGCCATCCCGCACAATATCTGGAACACCCCGTTCCCTCCCCGCCACGACGGGCAAACCACTCGCTTGGGCCTCGAGCAAGGCCATTCCGTAGGCCTCGTTGACCGCGGGCCAGGCGAGAACATCGGCCGCGACGTAGAAATTTGGCAGACTGGATTGGCAACGGGCTCCAGCGTAGAACACCCGGCCGGCTTCGGCCAAGGCATCCTCGACTTGACGCCGAGCCTCACCTTCACCGACGACCAACAATTGCCAGTCGACATCGCGGAGACGTGCCAATCCGCAGCCTAACCTCTGGAACGATGCTAACTTGTCACAATGACGCATCATCGCGACCGATAAGATCCAAGGCCGCCTCACGTCACAGCCCAACTCGCGGGCCAAAGCCACTCGATGTTGTTGCCGCGCGCAACGTTCCGAACGGTATGCCTCGGATTCTAGGAAGGGCGCCAGGGTCATAAGACGGGTCGAATCGGAGACCAAATCACGCAAACATTCGAAATCATCCGAGTTAACCACCAAAACAACTTTTGCTTAGGCAATCGCGGCGCGAGCAGCGACGTAGCCATTCGCCCAGGAACCGTCCGCCTGTTTGGGTGCGTGTGAAGCCTCAGCAACCAGGTAGGGGATGTCCAAAGCGAGACTCACGGCGGGCCCCAGCCAGTCAGGGGACTTGTGGTAGACGTGATATGTAAGCCAGGCTTCCGGTCGAGCCGAACACGGCGCGGCACGGTATTGCCGAATCAAATCCTGGGCCGCGGCAGTGCCAGCATCGGCGATAGCATTTTGGCGAGCAACCTCTCCACGCCCTTCGAAACTCCGGAAATTCGATGCAAGAAACGGCTCATGGCCAGCCAATGAAATCGCTCGCATGATCAATTTTGCCATGCGCCTATCGCCCGAAGGTACCGGGTGGTCAGGCGGCTTGAGCGGAGCGTAAAAGGCCACCCGCATATAATCTAACCACCTATGCCAAATTTTTTCGCCAGATCAGCGATCCCCCGATCCTTATGAAACATAGTGCAAACTCGGTCTCGGCCCGCACGACCCAAGCGCGCGCGTAGCGCTGGATTCACGATCAAATTGGCCAACGCAGCGGCCAAAGCGGACGGATCCCGCGGCGGGACCAGGATGCCGTTTTCACGGTCGATAACCAGTTCCGGAATCGCCGAAACCTGAGTGGTAACCACCGCAAGGGATTGCGACAGGGCCTCCAACAAGACATTCGGGATACCGTCACGGTCGCCATTTTTGTCAACCCGACAGGCAAGCGCAAATAGATCCGCCTGGCGGTATTTGTCTAATACCGCATCCTGGCTTTGGCTACCAAGCCAAGACACCCGTCCGCCAAGTCCAACCCGCTCGGCCTGACGTCGCAATCGCTTTAGTAAGAATCCGCCGCCAATGTGGACGAATCTCCAATGTAGCTCAGGGTGCAGTGCCGCCAAAGCGTCGATCAGATCATCATAGCCTTTTTTGGGAACCGTACGCCCAACCGAAAGAATGGTGACGGGCTGGCGCGGATCGCTGCCGTCGCGGGATGGCTCTCTTTCAACGGAAGGCGCAAAGTATTCAGGGTCCACACCGTGATAAACTAGGCTCACTCGCCCAAACGGAGCCAATGCGGCAAGGTGGTCCCGATTGACCCCAGTGCAGGTCACGGCCCAACGGCAGTCGGCCAATTTCTCTGATTTCTCCCACGATGGGGTGGTCCAAATGTCTTTGGCGTGAGCGGAACAGCTCCATGGCAAGTCGGCAATACGAGCGGCGTACCGAGTGACAGATGCGGGTGTGTGCAAAAAATGGGCGTGAAGATGCCCAACGGATGGGGCTACCTCGTGGCTAAGCACCAGCGCCTGGCCGAATCTGCGCACCCGATTAAGAGTCACATCGCGGCGCAGATCACGCAACCAAAGTCGGCGCGCGGCGGCGTATCCGGGTAGCCGACGCACGGCACGCCAAGCGCGCCATACACGCGCTGGCTCCCGCCAAAGATACTCCGGCAAATAATGGATTGGTGCCTTGATACGCCGGTGTACCGGATGGGCTTCAACGTCCGTCGGCCAACGCAGCGAAACCAAAACTATATCGAGGCCGCGCTTCTCCAGCTCCTCGATTTCCTGGGCAATGAAGGTTTCCGAAAGCCTTGGATACCCTTTAAGAACGAAGGCGACCTTCGGCGACACGCCCAACTAGGCAGTGCGGCGAGCCACGGCGTAAGGCGCCGTTCGCTTGCGCGTCGTCAGGCACATGCTCACGAGCCGCTTCAAATTGACGAAGCCGTCGAGCAGGCCTGGAATTACGACCTCGGAAGGCAGTTTCTGTTGCGGCAATTGGCGCAAGGCCGTGGCCATGACCTGAGGATCACGGCGGCCATCGTCCAGCAAAATCGAAACGAGGCCGAGATCCTTTGCCCGAGAAGCCCGAATCAATTGTTCTTTGCGGGGAACTTCACGAGGAACGATCAACGCACGTTTGTCCAAAGAAAGTATCTCGCAGAACGTGTTGTAACCACCCATGGCGATGACCCCAGAGGCCCCCGCCATCAGACTCTCGATGTGGGAATCAAATACGATGGTTCTCACCCGCTCGAGCTTCGCACTGCGCCGGCGCAGGCGGGCCTGGGATTTCGTCGGCATAAACGGACCCAGCACGATGATCAGATCGTGGGGCGGCGGATTATCGCTCTCGTACGCGCGCAACACCCAGTCAACCAATGTCTCACCGTCACCACCGCCGCCCGTGGTCAGCAACAGATATGGTTCGCTAATCTTCTCGGCAATGGGCGGTGGGGGAACGTGATCCGAAACCATACGGGGCAAATAACCGGTGAATACAACCTTATTCCGGACCGATTTGGGAAGGCCTATTTCAGCGATCGGATCGCAAATTTGCTGCAAACCATACACCCATATTTGGTGGTAGATGTTGCGCAGCGCCGGCATAGCATTCTTGCGTTTCCATTCCGGTTTGAGCAAGCCTGGTTCGTCCAACACATCGCGTAAACTGAGTACCAAATGGGTACCGCGTGCCTTGAGCATTTCGAGCGTCGCCTCGACCTCCCCGCGCAGACCTAGCGGTTCCTTGTCAACGATGAAAATGTCAGGGTCGAAAATATCCGCGGTGTGCTGAATGACCGACGCGCGCATAGCTAAGGTTTCGTCAGTGTCGATCAGAAGGTTGAGCGACGTGTATTCGCCGTTTCGCAGTTTGATGACCCCCGGAACCCGCACGAAATCCACCCGGGCACGGAAATCGAAGCTGCCAATAATCGGTGATCCCGACAGGATGAGAACCGAGAGATTCCTCCGGCCCTCCACCAGAGCATGGGCGATGGCGCGACACCGCCGCAGATGGCCCAAACCAAAGGTATCGTGACTATAGATTAAAACGCGCGCGCCTCTGCGCCGCTGTGCTATGATTTTCCTCCCCGGTTTATATTTGTTGAATTATGGCATAATAATTGGATATTCCAAAGTAAACCATTTGTGAAGCCTCATTAGCGTAATCAATTTTGCAGACTAAGAAAATTCTTAATTGTTTGTTCGATAATGTGCGTTGAGGTTCTTTTGTATACCTATTCCCCGAAACCCTACGTGGCAGACGCCCGTTTCAGCACGATGATTAGAGGTGTCACGCGACAGAAGGTCTGACCGCAGACAATTTGAACAAGTACTAAATAAGGCCGCAGCGCGAATATTGATTTTACGAATACAACGTGGTCCGCTAGTCTTATTATGGCGTGGTTGGGGGGCGTGATGCGTCGGGCAGCACTGGCCGGGGGATAATTCCAGCATGGAAAGGAACATTTTTCGATTTATCGTAACTGCCCAGGTCTGATCC
>JAAXGF010000090.1 GCA_012267605.1 Alphaproteobacteria bacterium
GGATCAGACCTGGGCAGTTACGACTCAACACGGGATTGTGGCTGGACGACACTCGTCCAAATGGACGAGAATCGGCCTTGCTGACAACGTCCGCTTACCGGCCAGGCAGTGTGAGAATTCTGCAAAACCCGGTTTACTCTTCGAATTCACTCGAACGACAATTAGGCGGGGCGTGATCGTTGAAGTTAGACCTTATTCTTTGATGATTTATGTGAACGATAGGTAAATAGAAAGTGCCTCAGTGTAAGCCCCATTAGATATAAGCCTAGTAGAATGTCATAATAAAAATTTGCTACAATCATTGATATATAATAAAGATAGACATATGTCTAAAAACGCGAAATTTTTCTGGGAGCGGGAGCGTGATAATTGACAGTGCATCGTCGACCTAGGCGAAACCGAAAGTTGGATGGAGCAGAAACTGCCGGTTTTGGCGAAGCATCAATCCCAAGACACGGAGTAATATTTTCAGATGAGCCGGTGAGCTCGACAGTCTCATCAAAAAACACATCACCTTTCCATTGGCGAAATCATCTAAAAATGCATTATATTAACTTCTCTATTCCGTATCATGATTTATAATAATTTTGGGTAACTCTACGGGGACGCGTTGTATTTATTGTCCTGTGCGCACCATTGTTCCGCCCAACTTCGCATCAACTTGCGGTATTTCTCGTTGGCCGGGGCGATAATCGGGGCACCCTTCTCGTTGGGAAGAAATTTAACCAGGCCCCAATCGCGAAGTTTTGCCGCCGCGAGAATAACTTCGCGCCCGGTAAAGCCTGTTGCCAGTGATATCGTCCGAACCGAAACATCCGTGTACGGTACTCGGCAGACAATCGTTCGGTTCAAGGGGTCTGCGTGAATGCGCACTGCTATTTCGACTTCCTTCAGCCATTCGGCGAGGCTGGTCGTTTCGGTTCCCCGATTATTCTCCGATATCTCATTGGCGTACCCGGAAAGTGGCCAGAGTCCAACATCCGCAAGATAGAACATGAAGACCAGAAGCGATTGACCGATCATCCAGCGCCAAGGCTGACCGGCAGGAACATCTTTGGTTCTGATCACCACACGCTTCCAATTCCATGCACCTGAGCGATAGAAACTGGCAATTTCTGACCGCTTTATACCAGACATCCGAGGTGATCACTTGAACGGAATGTCTTCCGTCTTTGACCTTGGTCGTGAGGAAAAAGTGCGGGCGGCCTGATTGTTTCGTATGTTTTTCGTAAGCGGAATTGGTGGAGCGTATTTATGAGGTTGGGGATCATGGCAGGGTACGTTGTTTCGCGAATGCCTAGAGGACTGAACGGGCGGACAATTCAGCCCGGGTAATTTGGGCATTCGTGGAATCGCCTAATTTGGCCGATCTCGGCTTCGACGAGGTGCCGCCGCTCATCACTCTCGATCAGACGGCTAACTGGTGTGGCAGAGGGTGAATTTGGGCCACCTCAACCAGCAAAGTTCACATTCGCAAAAAAGCTGATTGCCCTGCTTTCGGGGAAAATTCGGTGAATCGTCAAATTGCTTATGACAATCATTATTATTTTCATTTCCGCCGATTTCGCTATAAGATGCGTTGGTGGAGGCTTTCTTGCTGCCCGCACCGGGGCGGGTACCAAGGGAGGCACTACTGGGTCGCGCGGCGGGCTTCGGCGGTGAAATTTTACGCGAGATCGTGCGCGAACGGCGTGAAGGATGCCAGCACGCCCACGGTTGGTCGAAGCGGGACGCATGGAATTTCGATTTGAAACAATAGCGTTTGCTGTAATTCTCATCTTGGTTATTCACGCATTCATACGTCGGCGCCAACGTCTCGGACGGACTGCTTCCAGTCCGACCGCCGGTGAGGATCGTGCGGCGACATCGATTGCTGCTGGCGGGTGGTCGGGTGGACATGGCGGTGCGACCGGTGCCATGGCCCTGCCAACGTCGGCGCGGCGTTTCGGATGGTTGCGACCAAATTGGATTCGGCTCGACAGGTGGAGCTTCGCGGCCCTGGCGATCGCGATGGTGTTATCCATCCCCATCCTAGTCGTCTTCAGCAGCGTTTTCGCACCGGCCGGAGATGTTTGGATGCACTTGGTTTCAACCGTTTGGGGTGGTTACATCCTAAACTCGCTGGTTCTCATGCTTGGCGTGGGCGCAGGCACTATTGTCGTTGGTGTGACCACTGCCTGGCTCGTCGCCATGCACCAGTTTCCCGGTCGGCGCCTGTTCGAGTGGGCACTGTTGTTGCCCCTAGCGGTTCCCGCCTACGCAATCGCTTTCACCTACGCCGGCATGTTCGACTACGCCGGTCCGGTACAGTCGGCTTTGCGGGAATATTTCGCCTGGGGGCGGGATGACTACTGGTTTCCCGAGGTTCGGTCGCTCGGTGGCGCTATCGCCGTGATGACGTTCGTGCTTTACCCATATGTGTATTTGTTGGCGCGCGCCAGTTTTGTCGACCAATCAGTTTGTGTCCTCGAGCTCAGCCGAACGTTGGGTCGCGGTGCGTTTCGTAGTTTTCTAGAAATTGCCCTTCCCTTGGCCCGTCCCGCAGTGGTCGCGGGCGTGGCTCTGGCTATGATGGAAGCCTTGAGCGATTTGGGGACGGTGGAATTCTTCGGCGTGGCTACATTCACCACCGGCATTTTCCGCACTTGGTTTGGGTTAGGTGATTCGGGTGCGGCGGCCCAGTTGGCGAGCATCTTAATGCTCTTTGTGCTCTTCCTGATACTACTTGAGCGCGAATCACGTGGACGGCGCGCGTTTCACCATACCTCCCAGCGGTACCGGAGTTTGCCGCGCCCGGTGCTCCGCGGTTGGCACGCCGGGTTGGCCTTTGCCGCTTGTTTCCTGCCGATTTTTTTCGGATTTCTCTTGCCGGGGTCTCAATTGCTGGCGTGGACCGTGGCGACAGCCGACAGTGCTATCGACGCGCGCTTCGTCGGTTTCGCCTTGAACAGCGTGGGCCTGGCCGCAGCGGCCGCCATCCTGGCCGTCGCCGTCGCCTTAGTGTTGGCCTATGGCGCACGTTTGCGCCCCGGACCGGCGATGACCATCGCCACGCGCGTTGCCGGCCTAGGTTACGCCATACCGGGCGCGGTCATCGCGGTGGGCGTGCTAATTCCCTTCGCGTGGATCGACAACGGTGTGGATTCTTGGATGCGGTCGAATTTCGGCATTTCTACCGGGCTTCTGCTCAGCGGCACTTTGGTGGCTCTGCTGTTCGCCTACGTCGTCCGTTTCCTCGCCGTTTCGCTCAACGCCGTGGAGGCTGGCTTAGGGAAAGTAACGCCGGCGATGGACGGGGTGGCCCGTACACTGGGCCTTGGTCCCGGCAGGATATTGGGCCGGGTTCATATTCCAATCGTCATGAGTAGCCTTCTAACCGCGGGAATATTGGTATTCGTCGACGTGATGAAGGAGCTGCCGGCGACACTGATTATGCGGCCATTTAATTTCAATACCTTGGCCGTGCGTGCCTTCGAATTGGCTTCCGATGAGCAGCTTGCCGAGTCGGCGCCCGCGGCATTGGCCATTGTCCTCGCCGGAATTATCCCGGTAACAATTTTAAGTGCGCGAATATCGCGTTCGCGACCTGGCCACTTTGAGGATGGCCGGTGATGGATGCCCTTGCCCTAAAAGGGGTCACCCACGCTTATGACGGAAATATTGTCGTCGATTCCCTAGACCTCACGGTTGGTTGTGGCGAGATCGTCTGTTTGCTTGGTCCATCCGGTTGCGGCAAGACCACCACTTTACGTTTGGCCGCTGGTCTGGAGGATTTGCAGGACGGTCGCGTGGGCATGGGCGGCAAGGATGTTGCCGGGCGCGGTTTTTCCCAACCGCCCGAGGCGCGCGGTGTCGGGCTTTTGTTCCAAGATTACGCCCTGTTTCCGCATTTGACCGTTGTCGACAATGTTGGTTTTGGCTTGACCGGTTTGGCGAGTGCCGAGCGCCGTGCGGCGGCGACAGAATTGCTCGAACGCGTCGGCATGAGTGCGTTCGCGGAGCGGTATCCGCATAGTTTGTCAGGCGGGGAGCAACAGCGTGTGGCGTTGGCTCGCGCATTGGCCCCCAAACCGCGCTTAATGCTTCTCGATGAGCCGTTTTCAAGCCTAGATTTGCGATTGCGCACACAGGTACGTGATGAAACCGTGGCTGTTCTGCGAGAATCGGGCATTGCATCGTTGATCGTAACCCACGATGCCGAGGAGGCTCTTTACCTGGCGGATCGAATTGCCGTAATGCGTGACGGACGCATTGTACAACAAGGTAAACCAGCCGATGTCTATGGCGCGCCGGCTAGCGCCTTCGTCACAAAGTTTCTGAGCGATGTCAATTGCTTCCACGGGGTGGTGGAGCGCGGTGGAATCGATAGTCCGATTGGGCCTTTGCCGGCGAACGGTTACAGCGAAGGAAGCCGAGTGGACGTGCTGGTACGTCCCGAGGGGCTGCGGCTGAAAAACGCTGGCGACGGTATCACGGCGAAGGTTATTTCAACCCATTTACTAGGTCATTCCACGGTGGTCGTCCTGCGTACCCGGCCGCGGGGCGCCACATTGCGGGCACAGCTTCCCGGCTGCAACGCACCTGCGGTGGGAAAACAGGTCCAGGTTCTCGCAGATCCCGACCAGACGTTTGTGTTCCCCTGCGCCTAACCCCATCTCCGATTCAAACGTTTCGCGCGTCGATGGGGGCATTCGCTTCGCCTGAACGAGCTTTCGTTGCGGCAAGGCTTTGATTCTGACATGATAAGTCTGTCAGGCGGGTACCTCGGGCATTGAGGAGAACAGCCTTATGAGTATTGGCGTCCCAGAGGTTATTATAATTCTGGTGATTGTCTTGATCCTGTTCGGCGCCGGGAAGCTTCCCCGCGTAATGGGTGACCTTGCCAAGGGAATCAAGAATTTCAAGGCCGGAATGAAGGACGAGACGGATTCCACCAAGGTGGCTGCGACGGCCGGCCGCGACAGCGGCGACGCCGAGGTGGATCAAGACTCCACGGCGAAGAACTGATCCCCGCCATTCCGTAGGCGGCAGTCGACGTGTTCGATATCGGTTGGTCGGAAATGGCGATCGTGGCTTTGATCGCACTTATCGTCATTGGCCCGCGAGAACTCCCGCAAGTATTGCGTACGATCGGCCGGTGGGTGGGCAAAGCCCGCGCCATGGCACGGGAATTCCAGGGCAGTATCGACGATATGGTCCGCGACTCCGAGCTCGACAAAGCTGGAAAAGAGTTCAATTCGTTGCGAAAGGTCGATCTGGGGCAGGAGATCGGCAAAGTCATCGACCCCGCCGCCGGTACACCGACCACAGGAACCGAACGGCCGAACGAGACGGAGGCGCCCAGCGGCGAATCTGGTCGCGGAAAAGCCGAGGGGTAAAACGTGCTCGATGACATTGACCAAGATAAACGGCCGCTTCTCGAACATCTGATCGAGCTACGTCGGAGGCTAATTTATTCCGTCGCCGCGCTTCTGCTGGCCTTCATCGGCTGCTATTTCGTAGCCGAACAAATTTACGCTTTTCTCGTCCAGCCGCTTGCCGACGTGCTCGAAGGGCAGGAGGGGCGACGGCTCATCTACACGGGTCTGACAGAGGCGTTCTTCACCTATCTCAAGGTCGCGTTTTTCGCTGCGCTTTGTATTTCGTTCCCGATTATCGCAGCTCAGCTTTGGATTTTTGTTGCGCCGGGATTGTACAGAAACGAGAAATTGGCGTTTCTTCCATTTCTCATTCTTACGCCACTGTTGTTTTTTGCCGGTGCCGCGCTCGTTTACTATTTCATTTTTCCGCTGGCGTGGAAGTTCTTCCTTAGCTTCGAAACAGTGGGCGGTGCGACGGCTCTGCCCATTCAGCTTGAGGCCAAGGTTAACGAGTACCTGTCGCTAGTGATGAAATTGATCTTCGCCTTCGGACTTAGTTTTCAACTGCCACTGGCCCTGACATTGATGGCGCGGGTGGGAATCGTTTCGGCCAAGGGGCTGGCAGCCAAGCGCAAATACGCGATTGTGTTCACTTTCGCTGCCGCAGCGTTTTTAACGCCCCCGGATCTGATCAGCCAAATCGGACTCGGCCTACCGATCCTCGTACTCTACGAAATATCGATTATTTTGGCCCGTTTGGTCGAGAAACGACGGCAAGAAGCTGAGGACTCCGCGTCGGCAGAAGCCGGAGAGCAGACCTAGACTATGTTTGAAATCAAAGCGATCCGCGACGATCCCGAATTTTTTGACGCGGCTTGGGCAAAGCGTGGCTTGCCACCGGCAGCAGCGAAGATCCTCGAATTCGACGAGAGGCGGCGGGCGGTACTGACCAAGCTCCAGTCCTTGCAGCAACGGCGCAACGATGTTTCGCGGCGCATTGGCCATGCCAAGGCGAAAGGCGAGGAGGCGGACCATCTAATCGACGAAGTGGCCAACTTGAAGAAAGAAATTCCAGAGCTCGAGGAGGACGGACGACAGGCGGATGCCGGACTGTCGGACCTTCTGGCATCGTTGCCAAACCTTCCCGACGCGGAAGTTCCGGAGGGTGCCGACGAAAATGCTAACGTCGAAATTCGGCGGGTCGGTGATCCACTGTCCGGTGGGGTTCAACCCCATTACGACGTCGGCGAGGCCTTGGGACTTATGGATTTTGAACGGGCGGCGAAGCTTTCCGGAGCGAGGTTCGTCGTGTTGTATGGTGCGCTCGCACGTCTCGAGCGGGCGCTTGCCGCGTTCATGCTCGATGTCCACACCCAAGAATACGGCTATACGGAGGTAAGTCCGCCTCTGTTAGTTCGTGATCGGGCCGCCTTTGGCACCGGCAACTTGCCCAAATTTGCCGATGATTTGTTTCGCACCCGAGACGGCATGATTCTGATTCCAACCGCTGAAATGGTATTGACCAACCTTGTGGCAGACGAAATTCTCGACGCCGCATCCCTGCCCCTTCGGTATACCGCCTATACCCCGTGTTTCCGAGCCGAGGCGGGTGCTGCGGGCAAGGATACGCGTGGCATGATTCGCCATCACCAATTCACCAAGGTCGAGCTAGTTAGCATCACCGACGCCGAGAGTTCCGTCGCTGAACACGAGCGCATGACGGCCGCGGCTGAGGAAATCCTTAAACGCCTTGAGTTGGCCTATCGGGTCGTCATGCTGTCCGCGGGTGATATGGGATTTTCTGCCCGCAAGACATATGATCTCGAGGTTTGGTTGCCCGGTCAGGGCGCTTACCGAGAAATATCGAGCTGTTCCAATTGCGGCGATTTTCAGGCCCGGCGCATGGGTGCTCGGTACCGTGAGAAGGATAATAAGGCCACACGGTACGTGCACTCGCTGAACGGTTCCGGATTGGCGGTTGGTCGTACATTGGTGGCCGTCTTGGAAAATTACCAAGATGGCGATGGCGAAATTAAAGTGCCGTCGGCATTACGCCCGTACATGAATGGGCAAGAACGCATCAGTACCAGAGGATAAGTGCCTGCGCACATGCGCATTTTAATTAGCAACGACGATGGGATTAACGCACCGGGTCTCGCGGTGTTGGAGAGTGTTGCTGCCCAGGTCTCCGATGATGTTTGGGTAGTTGCGCCGGAAACCGAGCAAAGCGGCGCTGCCCATTCGTTAACCCTGCACCGTCCCTTGCGGGTGCGCCACATCGCGCCTCAGCGATTCGCCGTCGACGGAACGCCAACGGACTGCGTCATGCTAGCGCTGAACAAATTGATATCAGGCTGTCGTCCAGATCTCATGCTTTCCGGTATCAATATGGGGGCGAATTTGGCCGATGACGTAACCTATTCAGGGACCATTGCTGCCGCATTCGAAGCGGCGCTGCTGGGTATTCCCGCGATCGCGCTATCCCAGCAGTGGCTCCGCGATGGCGTTGAGCCCTGGAAAGTTGCGGAGGCCCATGCCGGCCGCTTGATATCCCGGCTGATCTCTATTGGTTGGCCTGCTGACGTTGTTATTAACGTGAATTTTCCGGATCGGCCATTGGATCAGGTCGAGGCGGCCGTTGTCGGTCGACAGGGGCGGAGAAAATATGGCGATATTCTGAGCGAGCGGGTGGATCCGCGTGGCGTGCCGTACTACTGGATTAGTGGTACCCGCGAGGCGATGCCGGCTGCTCCCGGTACCGATATCGCGGCGGTTGCCAACGGGGCTATTTCGGTGACAGCGTTGCACCTCGACATGACCGACGAAGCAACGTGCGCGGAATTGCAGCGCGCGCTTTCATGAGTTTGAATTGATTGACCTTGAATCGCGTCGCGCCAAGTTGATTCGAGATTTGCGCGACGACGGTATCAATGACGAACGCGTGCTGGGGGCGATCGAGAAGGTACCGAGGGAGATCTTTGTCCCGCCCGAGCACTTCGAGCGGGCGTACGATAACACCGCCTTGCCAATCGCCCGTGGCCAAACCATCAGTCAGCCTCTGATCGTCGCCTCGATGACGCAACACTTGCGGCTTTTTCCGGAATCGCGCGTTCTCGAGATCGGTACTGGCTCCGGGTATCAAGCGGCTGTCTTGGCCTTGCTTTGCCGCAGCGTTTATACTATCGAACGTCATGATTACTTGTTGCGTCAGGCCAATAATCGATTTGCACGATTGGAATTCAACAACATCGAGACTCGGCTTGGGGACGGCTCTCTGGGCTGGCCGGAACACGCACCCTTCGATCGCGTCATCGTCACGGCAGCAGCAGCTGAGGTTCCGCATGCACTCATGGATCAGTTGGTCTTAGGTGGCGTGATGGTTTTACCAATTGACCGGCGATTTTGGCGCCAGGAACTTGTCGCACTCGAGCGGACGAGCGATGGCTACCGGACGAATTATTTGATGGATGTGCGGTTTGTGCCGCTCGTTGTGGGCCAAGGCGAGGGACGGACGTGATGGCGCCGCGCTTTATGGTGGGCTTTGCGTTTGCCCTGGCTGCATGTAGCCAACTTCCCGCCCCCGTGGAAAAACACACGCCAGGAGTCGGGCAAATTCATCCAGTTCAGCAGGGCGTTGTTGCTGGAACCATCGTTGTCAGCAAGGGTGAGACCGTGTACGCCATCGCACGCCGCTACCGCGCGACGGTGCGTGGGCTCATCGATACAAACGGCCTTACGGCGCCATATCATCTGCACGCGGGCCAGCGGTTGATTTTGCCGCTATCCCGGGTTCACGTGGTCCAGCGGGGCGATACGCTGTACGGCATTTCCCGTGCCCACGGCGTGGACATGAGCGAACTCGCGAAACTCAATGGCTTAGTGGAGCCGTATACTGTCAAGGTGGGGTGGGAACTTCGATTGCCAAACACTGCGCAGTTTCCGGGCACAACCGCGGTGCGACCGGAACCACGCGGTGTAGCGGAAAACAAAGTCGAGGCGGCTTTGCCTAAATCGACGGCGAAATCTGTTGCAGCGGCTGTAACGCCGCCAATTGCCGAGGCGAAACGCCCCGTTCCGGTCAAGGCGATACCCAGGCCGCCGGGCCGTGCAGCCAGTAAATTCCTTTGGCCCGTGCGGGGCGAAATCATCGCCCGATACGGACCGAAGGATGGGGGGCTGCACAACGACGGCATCAATATCGCCGCGCCACGCGGCGCAACCGTGCGCGCGGCAGAAAACGGCGTTGTTGCCTATGCGGGAAACGAACTGCGCGGTTACGGTAAGCTGGTGCTTATACGCCACCAGGGAGGTTGGATAACGGCGTATGCTCATAACGAACGCCTGCTGGTTTCGCGTGGCGATACGGTGCGCCGTGGTCAGGCAATCGGTGCGGTTGGAAGCACGGGCAACGTGGGACGCCCGCAAACCCATTTTGAAATTCGCCGTGGCACCAAAGTGGTCGACCCTCTCAAGTATTTGTCCGAGACCTAATGCTGTCTCGGCTCGAGCTAATTAAATAATGGTGAACTAATCGGCTTGTGTCATCGATTGACCCAGTCGGCCCGCGAGATCTTGGATGAATTGCCAGGCGACGCGCCCGGAACGAGCGCCTCGGGTCAACGACCATTCGATCGCGTCCGCGTGCGTGGCTGCCAAGCCGTAGGCTTGCGCGTAGCCGTCGACGATGGCGAGATAGGTTGCTTGGTAGCAGGCATGGAAGCCGATCCACAAGCCGAACCGGTCGGACAGGGAAACCTTCTCGTCCACCGTCTCTCTGGCAATGATCGCCGTAGCGCTTTCGTTTTCCATGATATCGCGCGGGATCATGTGACGTCGGTTGGAGGTAGCGTAGAATATGACATTTTCTGGTCGACCCTCGATGCCGCCCTCCAACAATGCCTTGAGCGACTTGTAGCTAGCGTCGCCGCCATCGAACGACAGGTCATCGCAAAATAGGATGCAGCGCCGCTCTGCCGCACGCAGCCGCGCTAACAATAGCGGTAGGGTGGCGATATCCTCACGGTGGATTTCGATTAGTGCGATAGCCTCGGTGCGGTCCGCATTGACCTCGGCATGGGCGGTCTTGACCAGGGAACTCTTGCCCATGCCGCGGGCTCCCCATAGTAAGGCGTTGTTCGCCGGTAAGCCGTCGGCGAAACGCCGCGTATTCTCGAGTAGCGTATCCCGCGCCTGGTCGATGCCTTTCAGCAGGCCGATATCGATGGCGTTGACGCGAAGGACGGCCTCCAGTGTGAGCCGTCAAAAGTCTTT
>JAAXGF010000272.1 GCA_012267605.1 Alphaproteobacteria bacterium
CTTTGGCATGGTGCGACGCAACGAATCCCCAGCTCCGCTACTGCGTCACCGCCGACGCGCTTTCCCGGATCACTCGCGAGCGGTTGCGAAGTGCCTCGGCCTCTTCCCGTCGCCCCTGCGCAAGGTAAAGCCGGGCGAGATTGTTGAGGCCCTTGGCGATGTTCCGATGTTGCGGTCCGAACGCTGCTTCCCCGATTGTCAGTGCGCGCTGATATAGAAGCTCAGCTTCGCCAAGCCGGCCCCACCCGTAATAAACAGCGGCCAAGTTGTTGAGGCTCGTGGCGACATCCGGATGGTCGGGACCGAGAGCATTTTCCCTGATCGAAAGGGCGCGTTTGGACAGCGGTTCGGCCTCGCGGTATCGGCCCTGTGCCCGGTAGAGCACGGCCAAGTTACTCAGGCTTAGCGCGACGTCCGTATGCTCACTGCCGAGGGTCTCCTCCCTGATCTCTAGGGCGCGCTTATAGAGCGGCTCCGCCTCGCCGTAGCGGCCCCACGCGTGATAGAGCGCTGCCAAATTATTGAGACTCAGCGCGACATCCGGATGGTTTGGCCCCAAAGCATCTTCCCTAATGGCGAGTGAGCGTTTGTAGAGTGGCTCTGCTTTGCCATAGCGGCCTTGAGCCCGGTAAAGCACGGCGAGATTATTGAGACTCAAGGCGATGTCCGGATGCTCCCGTCCCAGGTGTTTTTCCGTCAATTCCAGCGAACGCACATAGAGCGGCTCGGCATCCTCGTAACGGCCCTGAGCTTGGTACAGCGCGGCCAGCCTCTTGAGGCTGACGGCAACATTCGGATGATTTGGACCAAACTCATTCTCACCGATTTCCAAGACGCGTTCGGCATAGGGAATCGCCTCGGCATATCTGCCTTGCTGATGCAGTATATGGAACTGGTGGTACTGCTCCGTGAGCGCCTCGGACTGGGCCATAACCACGGCTGGTGTCAAACCCACAAATGCGAGAGCCGACGAACGTGTGAAAAACATCTTCATATTCTTGCTTGAATTCCTCGCTAATCTCTGCCGGATTCGTTCGTCGCAATTGCTTGGTGAACGGGTGAATAGGCCCCGACACCGTTTCGTCGCGCCCCGCAACCTTGTAGGCGATAGTGTCACGGTTCTGCGACGCTGGATCAAATTCTTTTTTGTCGCAGGGGGCCGTTGGCGGAGTCGCGCGAATCTTTCCCGAAGGAATGTCGATTTTCCAGCGATCGGTTCGTCCGCGACTTGATCACGATGCCGGGTGGCGATAGCATCGGCGGGACGAAACTAGAGCACCAAAACGTGAACGATCGTGTTAGACGGGGACTGGAACTCGACCTACGGCGTCCGTGCTTAACCGAGACGTCGGCAGAAAAAATTTCCCGCGGCGTGTGCCGGGTGCTCAAGGAAATGGGATTTCAAGCCTTGACGGAGATGCCGCTGGGAATCGGTCGCCGGGTCGATGTTATTGGGCTGAATGGACGTGGAAACTACGTCATCGTTGAGACAAAAACAAACTTAGCGGATTTCCGCTCAGACCAAAAATGGCGAGACTATTTGCCCTACTGCGATTTATTTTATTTTGCTGTTGGCGAAGGTTTTCCGCACGACATACTTCCCAAGGACTGCGGCTCGATTGTGGCTGACCGGTATGGCGGCGAAGTCGTCCGGCGGGCGCCGACTGTTTCAATGGTCGCGAGTTTTCGGCGTAAGCAAACCATCCGATTTGCCCGTTGTACGGCGAGCCAGCTACGCCGCTTAGAGGATCCTCCGTATTGACGATTGACACGGAACGGCGGCGACGACTCAAAAAGAATTCTAAGACACCAAGAGACCGCGGAAGAATCCGCGGTCTCGGTATTGAATTGCACCAATTTTGAGTGGCGCCATTGCGGCGATCAGCCGTTCAACAGTCGTCAACTCGCGGGGCCACAGTGCAATGCGGCCTCTGTTTCGGGACCGCGCCGCGATCCACGATAAAGTAAAGGTGGGCTTTGAATTCTGCAAAGTCAATAGATGATGGCGGATCGTGCTGAGGGTCCGCAGCTGATCTGTGATGCTCGGGCACCAGGGGTGTGACGCGCGGAATGAATGCGTATACTCGCGGACTTCGTTTTTACCGAGTCTTTGTGGTGTTGCCGAGGCAGGAAGATTGATTGGATGCGAAACGCCATTCTGATTTTTTCGCTTGTTTGTCTTGGACCGTTCGGTGCTCTTGCCGCGGACGGTCTCCCGCGATTCGTTTCGCTTCGGTCCGACGAAGTCAACATGAGAAAGGGACCTGGGACTCAATACCCCGTGGCATGGGTCTACGTTCGGAAATCTTTGCCAGTCGAGGTCACAGCGGAATACGAACATTGGCGAAGAATTCGTGATTCCGAAGGCGACGAGGGGTGGGTGCATAAGAGTTTGTTGTCAACTCGGCGCACGGTTTTTGTGATCGGAGAAGAACGCCAGTTGCGCGCTGCGCCCGCCGCCGACGCCCCAGTGATCTTGCGCGCCGAATCTGGTGTGTTGGCTCGGCTCTTAAGTTGTCACGGCACATGGTGCGAGGTGGAGGTTAGCGGAATCGGTGCATGGATTCCCCGTCAACACCTTTGGGGTGTCTACGCAGATGAAACAATCGATTAACAGGCTAATTGTCAGTGGCGGAAGTGTCTGCGGCCGGTAAAAACCATGGCAATGCCGGCTTCGTCCGCTGCGGCGATGACTGCCTCGTCGCCTTTGGAACCGCCGGGTTGAATGGCAGCCGTCGCGCCACCATCTATCGCCACTTGCAGGGCGTCCGGGAAGGGAAAGAATGCGTCGGACGCGACCACCGACTGCTCCGCGCTTGAGCATTTGGAAACCGCGATGTGCGCGGCATCCACTCGACTCATTTGGCCGGCACCAATGCCCGTCGTGGCACCGTTCCTGGCCAAAACGATTGCGTTGGACGACACGTATTTGCATACCGTGAAGGCGAATAGGAGATCGGCTAATTCTGCATCGGTCGGCTGGCGGCGCGTGACCACCCTCAAATCGGCTGGCGTGGTTCGCGCGTCGTCTGGTGTTTGAGCGAGATAACCGCCGCTGATCGCACGCAGCACGATGTCTCCGCTGATCCCCGCATCGGTGCACGAGAGCAATCTTAGGTTGCTCTTTCGAGCGAGGATTTCGCGGGCCGCTTCATCGGTTTCCGACGCAATTACCACTTCGACGAAGGTCTTTACGATTTCGCTGGCGCATTCGGTATCAAGCGGACGGTTGAGAGCAATAATTCCGCCGTACGCACTCTTAGGATCGCACGACAGTGCTTTGCGATAGGCTTCGGCTGAGTACTCCGCGATGGCAACGCCGCAAGGGTTGGCATGCTTCACGATCACCGCAGCGGGATGGTCGAACTCGTTTACTAGTCGAACCGCTGAGTCCGCGTCGTTGAGATTGTTGTAGCTCAGCGCCTTGCCTTGTAGCTGGACGGCATTTGCTAGACCTTTTCCTGCAGATCGCGAATACAGCGCCGCGTCTTGGTGGGGATTCTCGCCGTATCTGAGACGTTGATTCAAACTCGCGGTCATCATTAGGCGAGGGGGAAGCTTCTCCTCTGTTCCCCACTGATCATCCATCCAAGTTCCGATCGCTGCATCGTATGCTGCAGTGCAGTCGAACGCCTTGGCCGCCAGGCGACGCCGCAAATCGGAGCTGATCCCGCCGCCCGCCAGTTGATCCATCACCGCCTGGTAATCGGCGGGATCAACGACAACTGTGACATGCCGATGATTTTTTGCCGCCGCGCGAATCAAGGATGGTCCGCCGATATCAATATTTTCGATACAGGCCTCGAGAGCCGCCCCCGACGCTACGGTCTCTTCAAAAGGATATAAATTTACGACAACCAGGTCGATGTCTTCGATACCGTGATCACGCACTGCCGCTCGGTGGGTCGGTTCGTCGCGGAGGTTCAGAATTCCACCGTGGATTCGTGGGTGAAGCGTTTTCACCCGACCATCGAGGATTTCCGGAAATCCAGTGTGTTCCGATACTTCCACGACAGCCAAACCCGCGTCGCGCAAGCTGCGCGCGGTGCCGCCGGTAGAGAGAATTTCGACATTCTTGGACGCCAGAAATTGTGCCAATTCGGGCAAGCCGGATTTGTCCGAGACCGACAGAAGCGCCCGCCGAACAGGTGTACCCATGCCTCCTCCTTACCAATACCTCACGCAAAATCGGCACCGCAAAAGCATAGGCATACGGCGGGTCGGAGTACACTGTCCGATAACGCTAGGAACTGTTTAGTTAACTTCGCTCACTTCAGGATCGCGCAGGCGATCCCGGTAGTTCTCCATAAACGCCTCGAATCCGCCGATCTGAGCTATTGCTGCGGGGAGTTCGCGGTAGCTAAACGCTGTACGATCCACTTCGCTGGTAATTAAGGCGAATGCTTCACCGTTGGCGTCGTCCGCCATGACGCCCGCGTACCGCACGTTCACGGCATGCAGTGCAGCGGTGTCCTGGGCCAGCGAACGTGCAACGGCTAGTTTGAGAATGTGGGCGCTGACAAAGGGAGACAGTGGCGCGCTAATGGACTCGGGCTTCAGCAAGCGTTCTATCGCGTCCGTGGTCGCACTCCACTCGTTCTCTTTCCAGTAAATATCCGCCCGCAGCAGATCCGCATCGCGGCTAAAATCACCTGCCAGAAGGCTGAGTGCTTCCATTCCGCGTCCAAGCTCGGCGAGTGCGCGAACGCTCAAGTGACGGCGTTCGTTAATGAAGCCGACGGGCAAACCCGGCGTGGCACTTGACTGTAGGACAGACAACGCATTGTCCGGCAATTTATTCATCAGGTGGAGAACCGCGAGACGGGTGGCCACGCGCGCTTTCTCGGTCCCGGTTAGGCGGTGTTCGACCTGGTGCTCAAGAAGTTCCGACGCGCGATTCAACAGATCCACTGCGGCCAACCTATCGGCCAAGCCTTGGATCATGGTGTTGCCAGCGTCACCCACGGGCGTAAGTTCACGGAACTGCTCGTATAACGCAAGTGCCGCTAGCGGCGGCAAATTATCGGCCCGACCATAAAGAAACAGATCGGCGAAAATCCGGTCCATCCGTTTGGTCAATATCGGGGTCCGGATGTGGTCGGTGAAATAGGTCACCGCGTACTTCAGGGTGGACAGGGCTTCTTTGTACCGACCCTCGGCGGTATATAAGTCGGCCAGACGTTCGAGCACAGCTAGCTCGTAACTGTCGCCACGCCACGTGGCGAGTTGCATTTCCAAGGTTTCGATCGCCTTTTCGCGCGTCATTTCGTCACGTCTAAGCAACAAGTTTACGTATGCCAGAGCGGCTCGGGAGCGGCCCAGTCGATCGCGACCGTTCATGGCGTTTCGCAACATTCGCTGGGCCGGTTCACCGCTATCCTCATAGGCAATGATGCGCCCGCGCACGTAAGTTGCCCTTTCCAATATGTCGGGACGCGGTGATCCGCTGATAACCAAATTGAGCGCGGTGGAAGCGGCGGTGCTATCACCCACCTCGACTGCGGCTTCGGCAATCAGCAGACCAATTTGGCCTCGATGATTGGATGGTAACTCCCGCCAAACGTCGCCGGCGCGGGCAAAAAATTCTGCTGCGGTGCGCGTCTCACCCCTCCGCAGAGCAAGAACGCCACGCCAAAGAGCGATGTCGTCGTAAACGTTGTATTCACGGCTGTTGAGGTCGTTGTCAGAAATCTTTCTGTCATCCATGAGTAGCGCGTTCACTGCTCGCAAAGCGCGATATTCCAACTCCCGAACGACGGTTGGATCTTCCTTTCCGATTACTTCCAACACGCCATCAGAATCGGAGTTGTAACCATGAGCAAATAGGAAACGGGCGAGAGCTAAGCGAGATCGGGTCAAAAGAATGGCTGGCGCCACGGCAGCGGCATTTTGGAGCTCTTGCCTTTTCCGCGTAAAATTCCCTTCGCCGCCCCGACGCCAGGAAGCCAACTTGAATAAAAGTTGGCGCGGTCCTTCCGGTTGGTCAGTTCCGTGCTCAATGTCGCCGATGCGATCAAGGTCAAGTCCGCCCGGACTCGATACGGATACTCCGTTGCCGGCTTGGGTCACCACCAAATCTTCTACGGCATGCGCAATGGCGATGCCTTGCGCCGTGGCAAGCAATGTAAATTCAATGAAACGCTGTTCAATTTCCACGCCGACACCAGACAAACCAATTGGGGTCACGATGAGCGCGTTTCCAGTCAATGGATCCGTGAATTTTACTGGCTGGCTGGCATCCGTCACGGGGAGAATTACCCGTGATCCGCGCGGTCCGCTTTCATCGATTAAAACCTCGATAGGCGCTGGAGGTTTTCGCCGCTCCGACAGAGTCACGAGCCACAGTGTACCTCGCCGCCGAGCATTGATTTCATACTTCGCTCGCAGACCGAATTTGAGAATCGTCGAAGACGGGTGCGGCAACTGCTCAGCGTTCACAATAGCGTACCTGCTGTTCAATGCGACTGAGGTCAAATCGACATCAAATCGGTCGTCAAACACGACCCAAAGGCTGCCGCCATATCCGAAAATGACTGCGGGGATGTTGCCTGGTGTATTAAATCGCAACTGCGATTCTTTCCCATCGCCGCGAACCGAAAACGCGATTCGGGAATTCGCCAACGAAACATGGACTCGGTCGCTCCCGTGAGCGACGCTGGGCGGCGTATTTTCCTCGCCGATATTGATGGGTGAGGCCGGGCTAGCGTCTGCCGCTTGCGCTGTAGTCTGGGCGCCTTGCAGAATCATAGGTTGGTCGACAGATTCCGTCGTTTCGATCACTTCACGGTTGGCTTCCGACAAAACATCCTTGAGTTCTGATTTTTCCGCCGTTGGGGCTTGGGCCGGTGCGTTGTCTAACGTGTCCGTGACGTCTTGCTGGGCGATCGCCGGCTCCGGTGGTTCCAGCCGTGCGCTGATGACGTCGATGGTAACCTTGTTGCCGGATCGTGTATGTTGAATTTCTGCGTCCGGTGGAATCGCCATGCGTACTGCAGACCCGTTGGGTGAGCGAATAACCTCGACGGCGGGCACGCGGGCGTCACGGGCTTTATCGAGAGTTGATACATCAATCGTCCGCGGGCCCGCGAAGGATATAATTGCTTGGCCGACCCGTTCCTCTAACGCGTAGGTAAAGGGTTCTTTCAGTTCGAAGACCACACGCGTGAATTCGGCATTAGATTCCAAGCTCGTTGATTCGACCGGCTCGTTCGAGGGATCAGCGACTGCACTTGGTGCTGGAGAGGGTTCTTCCGATTCAGTCCATTCCACCACGGTGTCGTCTGCCGGTGTCTCGACCTCCGGTGGCGTCGAATCCGTATTCGGCGGGGCGTCTTCAGCACGATACAGGTCGAAGACGACATAGGTATTTACGGTGGAACTTCGCAGCTCGTAATCTTCACTTAGTTCGAATTCCAAGCTTTTTTCGTCGGGTTTCATGGAAATTCGGGTTACGTGACCCGCCAACCTTTCAGCCAAATCGCCCCAAACCGGGGTCATCGGTTGGTCGAAACGCACGTGAAGGATCCTCTTGCGAATCTCCGCCTCGAATCCGACCGATCTTGGCCAATCAAACACTATTCGCGCGTAGTCCGCGTGGACGCCACCCCTGACGCCGATGGGTTCGGCTGCCAGAGCACCGAATCCAGTCAATGACGCCATAACGACGGCGACGCAAGTAATATACGTCCGGTGTCTTGCCGTAGAGCATTTCATGCCGGTTTGGCAGGACTGGGCAGGTGGGCGCGCGACGTCTGGGTTGCGTTTTGACGGCAAGTCCCGGGACGAATGACCTGATTCAACCATGGGAGATATCACCAATTGTTTCGCGGATAACAAATTCGACGCGATCGCCTGCCAATTCTGTTGCGGTGGCCGAATCGTGGATCCCCGAACCCTTCTCGTTTCGTGTATCGGCTAGCCCAAACGCTGAGATGTTCCGCCTAATTCCTGCTTGGTTGAGTTCCCGGGCCACCGACACGGCGCGAGCCACGGCTAGTTCCCATTTGGAAGGGTAGGACTGAGTTTCTATTTCCCCTACGCGAACTACGACGTCGAGACCGTTTTCGACATTGGCGAGTAGATCGGCGAAGGCGGTCACCGCAACACGGCCGCCATCGTTCAATGATGCGCCGTGCTGGTGAAATATTCCGTCGGCGCGCAACGATATGACGAGACGGTCGCCGAGACGAGTTACGTTAGCTTCACTGAGTATGGGTCTGTCGCTTGCCTTTTCAAGAATTAGCGATTGAAGGTAATCGAGATCAGCGCCCTGCTGTACGAGCACGGTTTGCGCATTACGATCGGCGAGCGGCGATGATTCCTGGTCTGCCCGCGTCGGATTCAACCGTTGGGAAAGCGAATGAATCATCACTTCCCACGAATCGTATCGCATCGTCGACATGGCAAAAAGCATGACGAAAAATGTCAATATCAGGGAAACCAGGTCAGCGAAGGTGACCATCCACATTTTAGACGGATGCCCTTGGTTAAACTGGTAGGTTGGTGCGTGTATGATCCTATGCACCGTTGCGAATCCACGTGGTTGGCTGCTGGGGATCGTTGGCCGCATCGTGGCGGAAGAAAAATCGAAATCGCGCAGTGTCGGGATCACCGACGCCTACGCCGGGCGCGAGGCGGGCATCGGGAACGCCGCGCGACCGAAGATCACGCGTGAAAGCGCCGGCTCGTAAAATCGACAAATTGGCGGAAGTGTCGGTAATCTCATCGGGCTTCGTGCCAGCAAATAGCATAAATTCGATCTGCGGCTGAATTCCGGTTCGGTTCGTGCTCAGCAATTCCGCGATTTGCTCTAGCATCTCGTCCGTTTCGGCCAAAACCACAGCGGTGTCGGATTCGAAGAGAGCAGTGACAGGAACTATGATCTCGACCTGATCGTGGCGCTGGGTTGGCGGGAATTCAGCCAAGGGGGTCGTCGTTTCATAGACCTGGCGCAATTTGTCTTTGTAGCCCTTCAGGGAATCCGCGAGTCCGGTCGCTGCTGTCGCTTGCACGGGACCCGTGATCAACTCTTCATCGGCCGAGAACGTTGAATTCACGCTGCCCAGAACAGCTTTTGCCCGCAGTTCCTCGCGGTGGGAAAGCGCGTTCAACATGATGAAGAACGCGAGCAAGATCAGATAGAGCCCGAGCAGATGGACCGCGGTCCGTTCGTTTGCGTTTACCGTTTGCTCGGGTACCTGTTGCATCGACGATCAGTCGAAGCTGGCAAGAAGCGCGTCTATCTCCGCCTGTTTATTGGCTTCCGTCGGAAGTTGCGGACTACTGAGAAGGCTCTTTTCCCAGTCTTCCGTGGCCGATTCGCTTTGCTCCTGCCGCATCTTCTTGCCTTGCATTTGGGCACCGAACGCATGCACCAGTCGATCGACGCGTTCCTCGATATGTTTCAAGGTGCCGACGACTTTGCTAATGCGTTGCCCGGTAATATCCTGGAAGCTACACGCCTCGAAAATTCGGATCACCTGGTCGGAGATCTCTTTTAATCCCAGGCGGTTTCCTTCGTTGTCAATTTTTTCCGCGGCATCGAGAATGTTTCCGGTCGCTTCTTCGGTTGCCTTAACGATGGCGTCAAACTCGTCGCTCGCGGCTGGGAGGTGTTGTTCTCGAATGTCGTCGGGGCAAAGTTCGACGATTTCCGATTTGGCAGCCTGGATGTAATGGGCGATCGAGTCCAATTCCTTGTATACCCGAAGATCGAGCCCCGTCACGTCGCCTTCGATCGTGGCCATGATGCTTTCAACGACTTCCGCCACTTCCGCGATGCTAACGTGATCCCCGCGCTCTTTTTTGAGTTCTTCAACCCGCGATTCGAAGTCAATCGGTTGCGCACTGCCGTTCATAATCGACGTCCCCTCCACTCGAAACTGTTAACGACTTAGAAGTCACCCAGGACGCTGACGAGCTTGCTGCGCAAGGTTTCCGCGTTAAATGGCTTGACAATGTAGTTGCTCACGCCTGCTTCCTTGGCGGCGATGACGTTCTCGGTCTTGCTCTCAGCGGTAATCATGATGAAAGGCGTGTTCTTGAGTTTGTCATCTCCGCGAACTTCTCGCAAAAGCTGTAAGCCTGTCATCGGCTCCATGTTCCAATCTGAGATGACAAGTCCGAAATCAGTGTTACGCATCTTTTCGAGGGCCGAGGCGCCATCCGTGGCCTCCTCGACATTGTTGAGCTCAAGCTGGCCCAGCAGGTTTCTGATGATCCTCAGCATAGTTTTGTAATCATCCACGATGAGAATCGGCATGGATTTATCGACGGCCATAGGTTTAACTCCGCTGTTGGTTTGGTGCAGAATTTCGTCGCTTAATGGTTTCGAATGCCAGCGTAATCAGGAACCGTTAAAACGCCGTTACTCGACGGGGCCTTTCTCTGGATTTGCAACGGCATTCGCGACTTTCCGACGAGAGGCGAGTTCTGTTGTCAAGGTTTGGGCTCTTGCTGGGGTCATTTTTGCCATAATCGCAGACGCTTTTGTTTCGCGCATTCTCTCCATCACCGTGAGCAGGACCCCGAGTTCAAGATCATCGAAAATTCGCGCGGCCTCTTTAGGTTTCATCGTTTCATAAATCTTTACGAGGCTCATTGTTTTAGATTCATCTTCTTGATCTATTTTTTGGATTAATTTTTCTACTGACATTTTTAACTCTTTTAGTTCATCGATCTTTCCGGCAATTCGTTGCTCTGCCGCTGCGAGTAGTTTCTCGCGCATATCAAGCTCATGTTGCCGTGTCCGCGCCTGGGATTCGATTTCCTCGCGCTTCTCCGTCAATTCTTGCAGAAGTTCGATTTCTGTGTAGCCAAAGTTGATTGGATCGAGCGCGGGGTCATACCCTTTCTTAGGCGCTTTGCCCGACTTCATCGACTCCTTGTCCGCCATCATTTCGGATGTCATTGCGCCATCGGCTGCTGCTGCGCTAGGTATCGCGAATAAGGGGGACGCTTCCTGCCAAATGCTCGTTACCTTGAACGAAAACAACAAGCAGGCCCCAATCAAGGTCGCGGACAAAATACTTGGCTTTTTCATCATACTATGCACCACTCGGCTAATTGGCGCGCAGAGCTTGGATCAGCGCTTTTTCTACCCACGAGTGTTTATCCGGGGCTTGGGCGGCATCGTTCTTGTTCGCCGATTCGGTCGGCTGG
>JAAXGF010000280.1 GCA_012267605.1 Alphaproteobacteria bacterium
CAATCCCTAAACAACGAATCCAACTGGTTATGCGCCGCAGCGGTCATCGACACGCGGCAACGGTAAGTGCGGTGCAAGGTTCGATGTTCAGTCAACAATATAATTCCCTTACGAAAGCCCTGGCTGTTCTGCGACCGGGCGACGTATTTGTTATTTGGAAGATGGACCGCGCATTCAGGTCCCTTCGCCATGCGCTGGACGTGTTGGAACAGCTTGAAAAGATGAATGTGGATTTTGTCGAGCTTACTGAAGGCATCGATACGACGCCGCCGATGGGAAAGTGTATGTACCAAGTGCGGGGTGCGTTTGCCGAATTGGAACGCAATCTCATCAGCGAACGTACAGCAGCCAGTATGGCAGCCGCAGGCCGTCGCGGAAAAAAATTAGGACGACCCAAGGCGCTCAACGCCGAGCAAATCGATGACGCGCGGAAAAAACTGAAATGTAGCGCGACACTTGCTTCGCTTGCGCGGCTCTATCAGGTCAATCCACGAACGCTGAGTAGAGCGCTACAGGCTGGTCACATTTGATCGCGCAATCCCACTTGGCTATCGGATTGGTGGCACGCTCCGTGTACACGGGAGGTGTGCGTTGCAATACAACACCTCCTTTCCAAAGGGGGCGTGCTGCGCCTGTTGGACACCCCCTACCCGTGGCGAAGGCCAAAAACGGTAGACACTACTCGACACTCATTGCCATCAAACCCATTCCTGTTATGGGGGCGTGAAGCAGGCAAAAAATATTCGAAATTCGTTCGGCCTGCTACACCGTTTGCGATGCCCACACCATTATAAATTCCTCCACGCACAGCGGTCGGCTGGTGTTCCTCGTCTTTGCCGCCGTCGCAGAGTTCACGCGCGACCTTATCGGAGAGAATACTCGCCCCGGTTTGAATGCCGCTCGTAAGCAGGGCGTGCATATCGGGCGGCCCTACCTGATGGACGAGAGCATAATCATCGAAGCCCACCGCTACATGCGCGAGGAAAATCCGACCATCGAACAAACAGTAAGGCGCTTCAAGGTTTCCCAAAGCAACCCGCTGCGCGGTTTTTTTCTGGTTCGATGCCCTGCAGTGGCATGAAATCCGCTCGGTTAGTTCTTGGCGTTATTTGCCTCAGGGCTTGTGGCACCCGCCTCGATCAATCGGGTCATAATTTCCTGATGACTTTTTTCGCAGGCATGCATCAACGCCGTTTCGCCAGTGTCCGTCGTTTTCTGATCGACTGTGGCGCCGGCCTTGATCAGGCGGTTGACAACGTCCAGATAGCCCGCACCACTGGCGGCCATCAGCGCCGTCCAGCCATTATCCGTTTTTCCCTGATCGACGGTGGCCCCTGCAGAGATGAGGCGGTCGACGACATCCGGATGGCCCGCGTGACTGGCGGCCATCAACGCCGTTGCGCCATAATCCGTTGTTCCCTGATTGACGGTGGCATTTGCAGAGATGAGGCGGTCGACGACATCCAGATGCCCCGCAGCACTGGCGGCCATCAGCGCAGTCCAGCCATTATCCATTCCCGTCAAATTCGGTTCGGCACCTTCACCGATCAGCCAGTCGATGATATGTGCGTGGCCCCTATGGGCAACGACCATGAGCACTGTCCAGCCTTCGCTTTGACTGGAGTTGATGTCCTCCCCAAAGAGCCGCCAGATGAATTTTGTTGTCGCTAGACAACCCTCACCGGCTGGCAACATGAGGGCAGGCACGTTGTTTTCCGGTCGATTTTCGAAGGCCTTTTGGATATCTGCGAGAGTGTCCTCATCAGGCTTGTCTACCCACCCTTCATCCGCAAGCCAGTCACAATAGTGAACCATGGCGATTGCGGATTCGCGCCGAAGTGCACTGGAACTTGCGCTGTCCAAGTCCTCCGGATTGATCTGAAGAACGAGGTCCGGAATGAGATCATTCAGTCCCGCCGCCCGACATTGCTTAATGGCATCTCCGAGCCCGACCGATATGGCCTGGCGAATCAAAGTATTCACCGGGTAGCATTTTGGCGCGAGGAATTGGTGCAATGCCCCCATGAATCTTTAACGGCAGGATCGTTTTGATCATCATTGATCAGGTTGCGGACAAGGCGCTGTAACGTCTCCAAAAAGAAATTGGCGGCCTTTTCCTCATGAACCGGCGAACTGTGCGTGCTGAGCACCTTTGCAAAAGTTTCAAGCATCTCTGGATTGGGGCGGTAATTATGAACAAATTTCAGCAGGAAGGATTCGCCCAGAATATCCGGCTCGAAGGGCTTTATGCGTTGATCGTCATCGCCCGAGACGATCCGGTTGCAAAATTGCATGAAAGCATCGAACTCGTTCCCAATGCCCTTTCTGACATTTTCGGGCAAATGATCCAAAATTTCCGATTCCCTAAGACCGCGTAGAAGCGTTGCGGCAGATACATAGCAACCGACCCACGGACCAAGGGTCTCTGCGTATGGGTTGTCGGGATCGTCAATCCACGGAAGCCGTCGAGCGCGCTCGAAATAATAGGTGATCAGGTGGCGCCGCGTGAGGCCCGAGAATTCGGGATTGTCGTCCTGATAGATCATCTGTCCCATCAGAACAGCGAAGAGTGGGTGTCGGATGGCATCTCGCCCGCGGATGTCGTCTGCTGTCGGTGTTTCCTGGTCTTCTACGCCGATGGCCATCAATGCGTTGGCCGCTTTGACGACAACCTCGCTGTCCCGGTCGTAACGCCTTTTCTCTTCGGGGGGTGTAAAGGGATCGGCGGCGGCGATCACATCGCGCAACAAGGCGGATTCGTCCGTCTCCGGCTCCAGCACAATCGGAATGGGCTGGAAGAACAACCCATTTTCGCTGTCCAGAACACCTTGATTTGGGACCGAGTGTTTCCATGCGAAGTCCTCATGCAGCTTGTCGGGCAGCACGTGATCGAGAACCAGAAGCCGGATTTTGTGAGACGCATGGCCTTTGAAGCGGTCGATTATCGCGCTCATAACCGCGCCGTAGTTGTAGGTGTAGTCGACGATGATCAGGGTGTTCCTGGTAGGCGTCCAGTCTCGCCAGGGGCCGTGTTCGCGGCCTTCGACAAAGCCGGCGTCCCACTCGCTCCCCGCATCCTTCGCCATATAGTCCCTCATCCATTCGGAAACGAGCCGGATCTTTCCTGCGCCCGACGGGGCGATAAGCCCGACTATCAGAAACAGACGGTCGCGATTAATAAAGTCGTCGAGAAGCTCCTCTTCCGGGCCCCTGCCGGATAAGGGAATGGAATGGTGGTTATGCGGGTTAAGCCAGACGCCTGGGTTATTCGCTGAGAAGGCAACCTCTCTCGAAACATGCGGCGGCCATTTGAAAGGGGCCGTTGGTTTTGGGGCTGGTGAAGTTAATGGTTGTTTCGGTGACGGGCTGACCGGTTCAGGCCCATGCGCATTGCCCGATTGGCGCGGGGCTATTCGTTCGCGCCGTATCTCGCGAAGAACATAGGCGCGAGGCATATCGATGGAGATGAAGTCGGGCTTGGTGAAGGCATCTTCCTCTAACGGAATTTCCTAGTTACGGTTC
>JAAXGF010000242.1 GCA_012267605.1 Alphaproteobacteria bacterium
GGTGCCAAGTGTGGCAATTGCTAGGGGACGGCTAAAGGAAGCAATGACAAGGTTCTGCCCCCTTCCCTGGTGAACCTACCCTCATCGCGTCGCAACAACATGACGATCCTATGATATGCCCGTGACCGGGCTCTTATTATTTGCTTACAAGCCGAATTCCGAATTTGTTCGCTCTTGGTTCAATACCCGCACGGAATATGCGGGCATTTAAACCGATCCCCGTCGTTCGGAGAGTTCGCCACAAATATCAACGAATCGAATTGCAGGGGATGGGCAAGGACCCGCTCATTCCAGGTCTTTTGGGCGCACAAAGTCCAAAAGTTTGGCGCTATGCCACACCAGTTCACTCCACCGACCAATCTCAACTGAAAACACGGCCAGACCGCCCGTGGGATACTTTCGCTCCAATTTCCTTACCGACTCGGATTCGGAGCCAGCGCCAATCAACCGCGACGCCGTTTCGGCTATCTCCGGATTGTGACCGATCAACATGACCCGATCCACAGCGCCTGAAACGGCTTGAAGTTCTCGCAAAAGCCGTGTCGAAGAGGCTTGGTAAAGGCTGCATGACGAGCGAAATTGTGGAATTTCTGCGATCAGCGCCGCGATGCCGCGCCAAGTTTGTTCAGCGCGCACGGCGGTCGAGCATAGCACGAGATCAACCTTCCACCCGCGAGTGTTCAGGTGGTGGCCAATATTTTCAGAAGCCCTTCGACCCCTCGGATTCAAGGGGCGGTCGATATCTTTGAGTGAGGTGTCACGCCAATCCGACTTCGCGTGACGCAGAAGGTAAAGCGTTTTCATCAATCGATCACAAAGCTTGAATTTTTCACCGATTTGAAAGCTGACCGCTGTCCTCGGTCGTCAGCTTGGAGATTCTCAAACCTGTCCATGAACTAATCCTTGAGGCCGTCACCAAACTGCAACAAAGCCGATCCACAATGGAACGTTTTTCTGTCCGCAAAAGAAATTCGCATCTCAAAATGGTGTTGGCGTATGGAAACAGTTCAACGTGACAATCAAGGGACCGAAGCCAACGCGACGGAAGGGGATCGATCTACCGACGGCGCAGTCGTGCAATCCGATTCGCCAGAACGATTCATAAACCGTGAGCTTTCCTGGTTGGCCTTTAACGACCGCGTCCTAGAGGAGGCCAGTAACGTTCATCATCCCTTGTTTGAACGCCTGCGGTTTCTATCGATTTCCTCTAGCAATCTCGACGAATTTTACATGGTTCGAGTTGCCGGTTTAAAGGGCATGGTGCGGGCCGGCGTTTCGACGCCAAGCCATGATGGGCGCACACCTGCCCAACAGCTAGTTGAGATCGACGAAAAAGTCACGGAGCTGCTGGATCATCAAGAAAACTGCTGGAACGAATTGCGAATTGCCCTCAGGGACGAAGGAATTCACTTCCTTGATCCTAATGATTTGACGGAGGCGGATCGCAAATGGCTCAAACGGCATTTTACTGAGCAAATCTTTCCCGTCCTGACACCCATTGCCGTCGATCCCTCTCACCCGTTCCCATTCATTCCAAACTTGGGATTCAGCATTGTCGTAGAGCTGCGCCAGCAATCGCGCAAGCAAAGACAAGGAAAATGGATCACCGGATTGATCCCACTTCCCACGTCGACCGAACGCTTTGTCCGTCTGCCCGGTGAAGACATTCGCTACGTTCCGATGGAAAAAGTGATCCATTTGTTTTTGGGCACGCTTTTCCCCGGTTTCGAAGTGATCAACGTCGGATTTTTCCGCCTCATCAGGGACAGCGACATCGAGATCGAAGAGGATGGAGAAGACTTGGTTCGAGAGTACGAATCAGCGCTCAAGCGTCGCCGACGCGGCACGGTTATTCACCTTACCGTTGACTCCGACATGTCGGAAAACCTTCTCGATTTTCTGGTCCGTGAACTCGTTGTCGAGGAACGCGATGTCTACCGAATCGAAGGTCTCATCGGACAAGCCGACATTAATCAATTGATTACAGACGATTTGCCACACCTCCTGTTTCCGCCATACAATGCCCGTTTTCCAGAGCGTATCCGAGATTTTGGCGGCGATTGTCTGGCTGCGATTCACGCCAAGGACTTGGTTGTCCACCATCCCTACGAGACCTTCGACGTAGTCGTCAGTTTCTTGAGTCAGGCGGCTAGAGACCCGAACGTAGTTTCGATCAAACAGACGTTGTATCGCACGACTGAAGATTCACCTATCCTGTCGGCTCTCATCGAAGCGGCCGAAGCCGGAAAAGCCGTCACCGCTCTTATCGAGATTAAGGCTCGATTCGATGAAGCACAGAATATCCGTTGGGCGCGCGATCTAGAACGCGCGGGCGTGCATGTGGTGTTCGGTTTTGTCGACCTTAAAACTCACGCCAAGGTGTCATTGGTCGTTCGGCGGGAAGGAGAAAACCTTCGAACCTACGCCCACTTTGGAACAGGCAACTATCACCGAATTACTGCGAAGCTTTATACCGACCTATCATTTTTCACCGCCGATCCCGTGCTTTGCCGAGACGCGTCCCACCTCTTTAATTACCTGACTGGTTAATCTCCGGGTTAGTCGAAATTGCACGTGCGACGCAAAGGCGTTGCTGTTGACCGCCGGATAGCTCCGTTCCTGGATCGTCAAGCCTGTCCTTTACTTCATCCCATAATCCGGCCAGAGCGAGGCAGGATTGAACAAGCTCATCCGCCTCCGATCGTTTTGCGATAAGCCCATGGAGCCAAGGGCCATACGCAACGTTCTTGTATACAGATCGCGGAAAGGGGTTGGGCTTCTGTGCCACCCAACCAAACCGCCGCCTCAGCGCCGGCGGGTCGATATCTGCAGCACATATATCTCTACCATCAAGGAGAATGCGGCCCGACATACGGGCATCAGGAATAATTTCATGCGTCCAATTTGGACACTTCAGCAGCGTTGTCTTGCCGCAACCGGAGGGGCCGATAAATGCCGTTACTTCATGGTCGAAGATATCAAGCGCTACATTCTCTAGGGCTTGCTTTTCACCGTACCAGAAACTGACATTCTCCACTTTCACCTTAACTCTATGGGAGGTGTCGTGGTTGGCGTGTTCGCCAACATGGAGATCGAAATCAATTAGACTTCTTTCGTGAACCCCGCTCTCCATCATCCCGCCCACCTTGTTGGGCAAGCTAACATCGGCCAAAGCAGTCCCGTTGAATGCCATCCCGTTCCTTTTCGGCGAGGGTCTAGACCTCAGGCCCTACCGCTCACCGGACTTTTTAATCACCGACCACACCTCACCACGAAATGTTCGAAATCTCTTTCGAACATCTTGTAAGACAATATGGCATTTGGGTTAGTTAAGAATTGAGCTAGATCAAGTACAAACCGAATTTATTATTATGCGACAGTTTTGTGACAATTAGGGCAGCCTATTTGCCCCTTCCAGTAATTGTATTTACATGTAATCGCTCTGTTCCATGTTCCCATTTGGCGGCTTCGAGTCACGAAGAGACCAACGTCGGGCGGGATCGCGACGACCGCAATTGGGGGCTAAGCGGTTATTGGCGGGCGATACACGACAGAAGATGTGATGCGGGTGGTAAGTGAAAAGCATACAAACGCCCAGCTGACAGCGTCTGACCATTCGTTTAAGGCTGATTTTGGCGCCATATCTAGAACCCGGTGTGGCGGATCGCCGCCAAGCGGGCGCCCACCGTCATTTTGCGCCCCATGCCATTTGAAGTTCGCGGCGTAACTGCCCAGGTCTGATCC
>JAAXGF010000081.1 GCA_012267605.1 Alphaproteobacteria bacterium
CTTGTGGGCGTTGACCACGCGCATATTCGTCGGCTCACCGACGATCGCCAACCCCGGCTTGATTCCCCGTTTGCGAATATCTGCGATGAGCCGCGGGACACCAATACAACCGACTTCCTCGTCATAAGAAAATGCCAGATGCAGCGGCACCACCAAGTCTCGTTCAAGAAACTCTGGCACCAATGCCAAAGCGACGGCCAAAAAGCTCTTCATGTCCGACGTGCCGCGTCCAAACAAAAGTCCTTCGCGCTCGACAACCGCGAAGGGGTCACTTTCCCAATCCTGACCGTCTACCGGCACAACATCTGTGTGCCCGGACAGCACGATGCCGCCTGGTTCATCCGGTCCTAACGTCGCGAACAGATTGGCCTTGCCGCCATCATCATCGTGAGTCAACGTCGAGGTGACGCCGTAGCCACTCAAGTAATCTGCAACAAATTCGATCAAGCCGAGATTCGAATTTCGGCTGGTGGTGTCGAACGCGACTAATCGCCCGATCCACGCCCGAGCATCTAACTGAGAGCCCACCATTATTGCCAGCTCCTTGATGAGCCCGCCCGTTCAATTCTTCCAGCGGCACACTTGGAAACGCATTTTGGAGTCAGACCGTACCGGGTGCACGATCTTCGGGCCAGACTCTTGATTAGGTCAATCGATCGACCTAAAATTCATCCATGAGCGGGCCTGATCAACGACGAAACCTTAGCGCGGCGCCTAACACCACGAATGCAATCAGCGGATATCCGGTCCGACGCTCTGCCAACAACAGAGAACACGGCGCTAGCAGTCGCGAGCGCATCCTGGAATCCGCAGCCAAGTTATTCGCTTCCTGTGGATTCGAGGGTGTCTCTACACGTGCTTTGGCAAAAACAGCGAGAGTAAACTTGTCGGCCATCGCATACCATTTTGGTGGTAAGGACAAACTTTATCGGGAGGTTCTGCATCGTCTTATCGCGGATTCGGAACCGCCCATTCGGCCCGTGATTGACCGACTAAAAAAGGCGCCGAAACTAGCGGGCGACCATTTCGCACTTGCAGAACTCAGCGCCTGGTTCGTGCGTCACCTTTTGGGCACAATCTTGAGCGACGGTCGAACCGGCCAACAAATGGCTTTGTTAATGAGGGAGTTTCACCAGCCGTCCCCTGCATTCTCAATTGTTCTCGAAGGGCGGGTAAAACCGTTACATGATGCGGTCGCCGGGCTCGTGGGCGCGGCTACCCGCCGCAGTCCAAAGGATCCGCAAACGTTGCTGCTTACTCATGCGGTGATTGGCCAGTGCATGTCGTTCGGTGCCGTTCGCACGGTGGTTTGGGCACGTCTTGAATGGGACGGCTACACGCCCGCGAGGGTCGACGCCGTCATCCATACGGTAACAGGGGCAGTGTTAGCAATGTTGGGTCTACCGACGGAAAATCCACCGGTGGAACGTTAGGTACAAGCGATGGTACGAGTTTTGCGATTCCTTCTCCCATTGGTGATTTTGGCGGCCGCTGTGCTTGGCGCCGGCTACCTGCGAGCAACCAAACCAAACGTTGACGCCAAACCTGCCCAGGAACGGGTGTGGACCGTCGCCGCGATCGAGGTGGAACCGTCCCGCGAACGACCGTTGCTCCGCGCGTATGGAGAGATCGTCGCCGGACGCGAGGTAGCACTGCGACCATGGGTGAGCGGGCGCATTGTAGAGGTCGGCTCCTCCTTTGTTGAAGGCGGCATTCTTCGCCAAGGTGACCTTGTGATCGCCATCGACCCGTTCGACTACCAGGCCGCCATTGATGAGCATCAGGCGCGAAGCCGCGAAGCACGTGGGAAATTGGCGGAAATCGGCACAGATTTGAGCGCCGAAAGCGCGATGCTCGAACAAGACTTAAAACTCGCGGCGCTCGCGCGCCGCAATCTCGATCGCCGGGAAAAATTGCAGAGTACGTCGGCCGGTTCGGAAAAAACTCTCGATGACGCGCGCATGTCCCTCAGCGAACACGAGAACAAAGTTATCTCCCGCCGCCAAGCCATCGCCAGACTGAATGCTCGAGCGGAACAGCAGGCCGCGGTCGTATCCCGGCAGGAAGTCGCTCTACGGCGGGCCAAACGCGATCTCGAGTTGACCTCTTTGACGGCACCATTCGATGGTTTCGTCGTGAATACGGAAACCGAAACCGCGGTCGGCAAGCGGGTCGGTGTCGGTGACGAAATTGCTCGGTTAATTGACGCAAATATGCTTGAAGTTCGCTTCCACCTCGGCGATCGTGATTACGCAAGTCTTCTTGCTGCAGGCGGCTACGAGGGAAAATCCGCCCAGGTGGTATGGCGGGTCGGTCCCGAACGATTCGAATTTGAAGCAATTATCGAGCGGGTTGAAAGCGAGATCGACGCACGCAGCGGAGGTGTGGATTTATACGCCCGCATCCTCGACGCCGGGTCGAATTCGATGCTGCGGCCCGGCGCCTTCGTGGAAGTAGGAGTTCCCGATCGCACTTACGAAAATGTTCTACGCTTGCCCGAAAGCACCCTTCACCAAAATGACACGATTTATGTCGTTGACAACGGTCGTCTCGCGACAAGGACGGTTGCGGTGCTTGCCAGAGACGGCGCCGACGTACTTGTCCGTGGTGAGGTTACGACCAAGACACCGATTGTCATCACCCGGTTCCCCGAGATTGGACCGGGATTGCGCGTCCGAGTTCAGTGAGCCGTTCGTCGAACGAAGGTGGCCAGTTGGGAGAAGTTCGCCACCGCGGTGTGATAGGCATATTCGCGCGTCACCCGACCGCAGCGAATCTCTTGATGGCATTGATGATTTTGGGCGGGCTACTGGCCCACAATCGTCTCAACACCCAGTTCTTCCCCGATTTCGGAATTGATTGGATTTCGGTAAGCGTCGTATGGCCGGGTGCAAGCGCTGAGGATGCGGACGCAAAAATCGTTCAGGCGATTGAACCAGAGGTTCGATTCCTCGACGGTGTAAAAAAGGTGATTTCGACCTCTTGGGAAGATTCGGCAACCGTTGCCATCGAGTTCGATCCGGGCAGCGACATGCAAAAAGCGCTCTCCGATGTCGAAACCGCGGTCAGTCAGGTGACGACTTTGCCTGAAGATAGCGAAACACCTTTGATCCGCCGTGCAGTTCGATACGACACGATCGCTCGTTTGGTCATCTCAGGCCCGTTTCCAGATCCGGCGCTAAAGTCGTTCGCTAAATCCATTCGCGACGGGTTGCTGGCCCGAGGTATTGATCGAGTAACGTTGGTCGGTACACGCGACGAGGAAATCTGGGTCGAGGTTCAGCCAGAGATCCTTCGCCGACTCGATCTTACCTTGGCCGAAATCGGCCAACGCATTGCGGACACGTCCCACGATTTGCCAGCTGGCGAGACGGGCGGCAAAACAGTCCAGCAGATTCGCAGTCTTGGCTTGGCGAAGAACGCCGAGGCAGTTGGAGCCATTGCCGTTCGTGCTCTGGACAACGGCGAAACCATATTTGTCCGCGATATCGCCGCCGTCAGTGAGCAATTCGAGAAAGGTGGCGAGACAGTCTCGCGCGACGGCCAGCCCGCGGTCGAGCTGCGCATCGCCCGTGCGGCAAACGCCAACGCCCTAGATTCCGCCGAAATTGTCGACGCGTACCCTCGCGAACTGCAATCTACGTTGCCGGCAAATCTACGAATAGAGAAATACGATGTTGCCGCCAACATGATCACAGAGCGTATCAATTTGCTCTTACGCAATGGATTAACAGGATTAGTGCTGGTTATCGCCATCCTATTCATTTTTTTGAACGCTAATGTGGCGTTATGGGTCGCCGCGGGTATCCCTGTGGCGCTTGCGGCAACTCTGATCGTGATGTGGGCCACCGATCAATCGATCAATATGGTCAGCCTTTTTGGAATGATCATGGGCATCGGCATTGTTGTTGACGACGCTATCGTTGTCGGCGAGCACGCGGCGGCGCGGCACCTTGGCGGTCTTTCGCCGTTGGAAGCGGCGGAACAGGGCGCACGGCGCATGTCCGCACCAGTTATGAGTTCGTCCTTGACAACGATGGCAGCGTTCACGCCGTTGTTCATCATTTCCGATGCTATTGGGCAGATCATAGCGGCAATTCCAATGGTTGTCGTAGCCATGATCGCAGCAAGTTTGGTCGAGTGCTTCCTGGTTCTTCCCGGCCACTTGCGAGGGGCACTGCACCGCCGTCGGACCGATTCTTCGCGCGCTCGGCAATGGATCAACGCGCGTTTTGACCGCTTCCGCGACGGACCCTTTCGCCGGGCGGTCGCGTTTTGTTTACATTGGCGCTATGCCACTGTCGCCACTGCAGCGGCGGGGTTTATCCTGGTGATCGGAATGATTCTTGGTGGCCGCATCGATTTCCTTTTCTTCGCGTCACCAGAGGCCGAACGCGTCTATGCCAACGTAAAGTTCGCGGCTGGCACGCCACGCGAGCAAACCCAGGCGATGATCAACGAGATGGCGCGTGCTTTGACGGTGACCGAATCACAGCTCACAAAAGGTCAACGCAATTTAGTCAAGATTTCGGTCGCGCGGGTTGGCGGCGGTGTCGGCGAAAGGTCCGGACCGGTGGGCACTGCGAAGGGGGATAACGTAGGCGGAATAATCGTGGAATTGACTCCGTCGGACGTAAGAACCGTCCGCACGCAGGACTTCATTGCTCATTGGCGAAATGAAGTTCGGCTTATGGCCGGCATCGACACGTTTACGATCATCCCAGCTATTGGTGGACCTCCTGGTCGGGACATTGACGTCAGGCTATCCGGCGCCGACCCAGTTGCACTAAAGCGAGCGGCAGCGGAAGTTTCAGAACTACTGCGCCGATACCCTGGCGTCACCGACATCGAGGACGACTTACCCTATGGAAAAGAGGAAACGATTTTCGCCGTTAATACGCGAGGAAGAACCCTTGGCTTCGACTCAGCCTCGCTTGGCCGTCAATTACGTAACGCGTTCGAAGGCGCCATTCCGTTGCGGTTCGCCAGGGACAACGAGGAGGTCACGGTTCGAGTCAAATTCCCTGAGGGCTGGAATGACATAGCCGCATTGAATTCACTCTATCTACGATCAGAAAATGGCGTTGAGGTGCCTTTGGAAGAAATTGTAGATCGTCGAGAGTCCCGAGGATTTTCCCGAATCAAACGGGAAGATGGTGCGCGGGAAGTGGCGATTACCGCCCACATAGAAAAATCGGTTACCACCACCGACAAGATTCTCTCGGCTCTGCAACGGGATGGTTTGGCAGGTATTGCCGAACGAGGCGGCCTGACGTACAGCTTTGCCGGCAAAGCCGAGGAACAAGCGCAGACCTTTGGCGACATGCGCGTCGGTGCCATGGCTGGATTGGCGGCCATTTATATTATCCTCGCTTGGGTGTTTGGCAATTACATGCGGCCATTTGTAGTCATTTCCTTAGTGCCGCTCGCCCTTATTGGAGTCGCCCTGGGACACTGGTTGCTGGGATTTCAGCTGACCATCCTCAGCCTTATAGCAATGATCGGCCTGTCGGGGATCGTAATCAACGATTCGATCATCTTGGTGAGTACGATCGACGAAAAACTGGCTGCCGGAAATGAGCTGATGGCGGCCATCGTCGACGGCGCTCGGGATCGACTTCGTGCCGTAATTCTGACGTCAGCAACCACCATTGGCGGCTTAACCCCAATGCTCTTCGAAACAAGTCTTCAAGCTCGATTTCTCGTGCCCATGGCGGTCACGATCATCTTCGGCTTGTTGGTCACTACGCTTCTCGTACTCTTCGTCGTACCCGCGCTGCTTGCCATTCAGCACGACATAGGCGGTCTTTTTCGCCGTCGCGCTGAACCGGCCACGTTGACCGACGTGGCATGAATGTGTGCTTAGCTCATGGAATCCCTCGACGAATTGTTGCGCGAAGTACGCAGCTGCCGTGTTTGCGCAAATTCTCTTCCCCTGGGACCCCGCCCAGTTTTGCGCGCGACGTCAACTGCACGCCTGCTTCTCATTGGTCAAGCCCCCGGGACACGGGTTCACGCCACTGGAATTCCGTGGAACGACGCGAGTGGCGAACGACTGCGCGAATGGATGGGAATAGACAAACAGCGATTTTACGATGCTGCCCGGGTCGCCATTATACCAATGGGATTCTGCTATCCCGGTGCCGACGCGCGTGGTAGCGACCGTCCGCCTAGAAAGGAATGCGCACCGATGTGGCACCAGAAACTGCTGGCCCATTTGCCCGCCACCGAATTAACCTTGCTAATTGGCCGGTACGCCCAGCTCCATTACCTTGGCGATTCGTCGCGGCGAACATTGACGGAAACGGTTCAGGCGTGGCGGGACTACCTTCCAAAATTCCTGCCGCTACCGCATCCGTCGTGGCGAAATCAAGCGTGGCTGAAACGCCATCCCTGGTTTGCCACCGAGGTATTGCCGGTCCTCCGAGAGGAAACGAAGCGCCTGACGTGTGACCGTCGTGGCATTGGGCCGAAAAGGTTACGGCCCGCGCGAGCGCGGGCCGTTTGAACCATGACTTGCCCGATTATCCAACATAGGTGGCTCGGGCATACAGAACGACCGTAACTACGTACTTTCGCCCTTTGGCGCGTGGGTTATGTATATCGCCAAACCAGTGAAGAACAGTCCTCCAACGATGTTGCCGATGGTGACCGGAATTTGATTCCACAGCCACCAGTCACCCATGGTGACTTCAGCGCCCATGATCATGCCAACGGGAATGACGAACATGTTGACCACGGCATGCTCGAATCCTTGACCGAAGAAAATCAAGATCGGTAACCACATCGCCGCGATCTTGCCGATCGTCGATGCCGATGCCATCGACATAACGACACCAAGCGTTACCATCCAATTACACAGAATTGCCTTGGTGAAAGCGGTCACCAAGCCAGCATTGCCATGATCTGCATACTTGATGGTTTTGGCCTCGGCAATTGCGATCAACTTCTGACCAACGGGGTTCGCCTCCTCGGTGAACATCATGGTCAAGGCGATAGCCAACAACGCTGCGTAAATTACGCTGCCAATCAGGTTGCCCAGGAACACCCAGCTCCAGTTGACGATCACCCCGCCAGTTGTCGCCCCCGGCTTCTTCGCGAGGACGGCGAGCGGCACCACGGCAAAGCTTCCGGTGACGAGTTCCATACCCAACAGCACGATCATGCAGAAGCCGACCGGAAAGATAATTGCCCCGACAATCGGCATGCCGGTTTGCACCGCGGCCGTCACCGCGAGACTGGTGGCGAACCCAAGAAACGCGCCCGACAACGCGCCGCGCAGGAGAAGATCCTGTACCGGCAAATTAATCTTCGTCGCACCGGCGTTGATCATGCCGAGAGCGATTTGCGGTGGTTTTTGATATGCCATCGTTCCTCCTAAACCAACCTCTCTGGGCGCAGACATTGCCCCGAAGTGAATCGGAATTGCACTGTCCCGCGCCAAACTTGGTGCATATACCCTGTAGGCCGTTGGGAATCAACGCTCATTCGCTTAGACCATAGGTTTGGCCAATGTTTGTGATAAGGATTTGTCGAATTGGTAGTGCCCGCCACGGCTGGACGGCCCGAGGTCGCCATGATAAGAAAACCGTTCAGGGAAGGCGCGGGTATGGAATTCGTCCAGGAAAATTTGAATTACATCTTGGTAGCCGCGGGCGTGGTAATCGTCCTTTACGCGGTTCGGGTGATGCGCGAGTACGAACGCGCCGTAGTATTTCATTTGGGCCGGTTTATGGCCGTGCGCGGACCTGGGCTGATCCTTCTTATACCGATCGTTCAGCAAATGGTGAGGGTTGACCTGCGCACCCGAGTCCTCGACGTGCCTACGCAGGACGTGATCTCCCGCGATAACGTGTCGGTCCAAGTCAACGCGGTCATTTATTACCGCGTCGTCGATCCGGAAAAGGCGATTGTCAAGGTCGAGCACTTTCATTCAGCCACGAGTCAGTTGGCGCAAACGACCTTGCGATCCGTCCTTGGACAGCACCAGCTTGACGAAATGCTTTCGGCCCGCGACAAGCTCAATGCGGTAATTAAAAAAATTTTGGACGAACACACGGAACCCTGGGGAATCCAGGTACAGAATGTTGAAATAAAACAGGTCGACATCGATCAAAGTATGATTCGCGCCATCGCCAAGCAGGCGGAAGCGGAACGTATTCGGCGCGCGAAGATCATTAGCGCCGAGGGAGAGCAGCAAGCGGCGGAAAAACTTCTCCAAGCGGCGAAAATCATCTCCGGCAAACCGCAAGCCTTGCAGTTGCGTTATCTCACCGCACTCCATGACATCGCCGGCGAGAACAACTCCACGATCGTTTTCCCCTTGCCAATCGAGCTATTAGACGCCTTTACAGGAGGAAAAGTCTCGATGGGCACCGCGAAAAAATCCGTCGCGGCGCCAAAACCCGCGCCAAAGCTATCAAAATCACGGAGCAAGACCTGAGTTTTCAAGGGTTTTCGCAATTCGAAAACCTAGGTTCGGAGATCGTTCCGTTATCCTATATGCGATTCGGCTGGCGGACCGCACCTGCCATTGGTGATTTATCCAAGAACCGCCGCGTAGAATCCGGCGAGTACAGTCACCTTCCAACCATACAATTCCGTTCAATGGCGCGTCACGATACGAGTCGTTCCAACAGTCCTCGACCCATTCGAATACGTTTCCCAACATGTCGTGCAATCCGTATGCGTTAGGCCGAAATCTCCCGGCCGGCGAGGTAAACGCGAAACCGTCGTCACATTCGTGGGCATCCCAACGAAATGCGTTTTGGTTCTTGCTTGTCGCATCAAAGACGTTGGCATGATTGCAGGCTTGATCCGACCGCGGTCCCCAGTATCTTGACTCCAAGGTCCCCGCACGGACGGCGTATTCCCACTCGGCCTCGCTCGGTAGTCGATATGTTTGGCCGGTCCGCACACTTAGCCACGAGGCGTAAGCGGTTGCATCCTGCCAATTGACGCAGGTTACGGGATGACGGCCCGTCTGGGCGAAACCCGGGTCGGACCAGCTATACCATTCTTGCATACGCTCGGCGTCCCAATACACGCAACCAGCATCGGGCTCATGCCCTGTCGCTCTGGCAAAAGCCGCGAACTCCTCGCGCGTGACCTCAAATTTTCCCAATGCGAAGGACGCGCTAACGTGGACCTCGCGCCGCGGCCCTTCGTCCGGCCAACGCCCCTGTTCTTCATCAGACGAGCCCATCATAAAGCGCCCGGCGGGCACCACCACCATGCGGGGACACACGTCGCAATCGCGGAAGGTCTCCTCGGCGGCTTCCAATTGGCTGAACGCGCCGCATGGCGCGGCCAGCGACGCCATGGCCAGCAGCACACAAAGCACGTGCGCAGCCCCTCGTGCCTTCTTCATCCTTCTTATTCCCGCCGTGAACGCGTTGACCTGCTTTGCCCCCGCCCGTAAACTCCGACCCGTTACCATGCGTGAGGTATGATCGCGCCAACCTCGGATATAATTCGCGACCACTTTCACATAACAAATCCTAGCCACGATAATACGTTAACTCCCGGAAGAGAACTTCGTGAAGCCGGCCCGCCGACCAGGCAATCCAAATTTTTCCTCGGGCCCGTGCCGTAAACGGTCGGGTTGGACACTGTCATGCCTCTCTAACACCTTGGACGGGCGCTCCCACCGGTCCGCGCCGGGGAAGGCGAAACTCGCAGAGGTAATCGACCGCACCCGGTCGGTTTTGAACATCCCACGGGATTATCGTATCGGTATCGTGCCCGCGTCAGATACCGGTGCGGTGGAGATGGCGATGTGGTCGCTATTGGGTGCACGTGGCGTCGACGTGTTGGTGTGGGAAAGTTTTGGCGCCGGATGGGCGCTCGACATCAACGGCCAGCTAAGGCTCGCCGACGTTCGTGTAATGAAGTCAGATTACGGCGATTTACCCGATCTCACCGCGGTGGACTCTGACCGCGACATCGTCTTTACGTGGAACGGAACTACATCCGGGGTCTGCGTCCCGAACGGCGATTGGATCGCCGCCGATCGCGCTGGTCTCACCATCTGCGATGCGACATCTGCCGCGTTTGCCATGGACCTGCCATGGGATAAGCTGGACGTTACCACTTTTTCTTGGCAAAAGGTCCTCGGCGGCGAAGCAGCGCACGGTACGCTCATACTTTCCCCGCGTGCTGTCGCACGGCTCGAAAGCCACACCCCTTCGTGGCCAATACCGAAGATATTCCGCCTGACAAAGGGAGGAAAGCTGATCGAAGGAATCTTCCGTGGGGAGACCATCAACACACCCTCAATGCTCTGTGTCGAGGACGTAATAGACGCACTTAAGTGGTCTGAATCAATTGGCGGACTTGCTGCGTTGATCGGTCGCGCGCAAGCAAATCTCAGTGTGGTCGAGCGATGGGTCAGTCGCGGTGATTGGGCGGATTTTCTCTCAAACCATGCCATGAGTCGCTCGTGTACCTCGATCTGCCTTAAAATCACTGACTCATGGTTTACCGGCCTTCCACAGGACCAAAGAAAGGGTGTGCTGAAGCAGATTACGGCAGCACTCGACAGCGAGGGCGTCGCCCACGACATCGGCAGCTATCGCGAGGCGCCCCCTGGTTTTCGGTTGTGGGGCGGCGCCACCGTGGAATGCAGCGACCTTGAAGCACTTCTTCCATGGCTCGATTGGGCGTTCACCCAAGTCAAGACCGGTCGGTCGCTCGATTAGCGTCTCGGGCGACGGAAACAAGGAACGCGAAGAAGCCAACATGACAAAGGTCCTGATCGCCGATCAGCTGAGCCCCGCCGCGGCGGAGGTGTTTCGCGACAACGGAATAAGCGCCGACGTCGCCGTGGGCCTGTCGGCCGACGAGTTGATTGCCAGAATCGATGGCTACCAGGGGCTGGCAGTTCGATCAGCGACCAAGGTAACTGCGGACTTGCTCGACGCGGCGAAGGGGCTAAAGGTCGTCGGCCGCGCGGGGATTGGCGTAGACAACATCGACGTGGCGGCAGCAACGGCGCGTGGCGTAGCGGTCATGAACAGCCCCTTCGGGAACGCCATTACAACGGCCGAGCACGCCATCGCAATGATGCTGTCGCTGGCCCGGAGAATTCCCGGCGCCGACCGCTCCACGCGCTCGGGCAAATGGGAAAAATCTCGCTTTCTCGGGGTCGAACTCGCGGGCAAGGTGTTAGGCATAATCGGTTGCGGCAACATTGGCTCTATCGTCGCCAACCGGGCCCAGGGCCTGAAAATGCGGGTTATCGCCTTTGATCCTTTTCTTTCTTCCGAGAAAGCAGCGGAGATTAGCGTCGAAAAAGTGAGTTTGGACGACCTTTTGGCTCGTGCCGATATTGTCTCGTTGCACACGCCCCTGACGGATACGACGCGCGGCATAATTGACGCTGCGGCGTTGGCCAAGATGAAACAGGGTGCACGCATCGTCAATTGCGCGCGCGGCGGACTGGTGATGGAAGATGCCCTGAAAGCCGCGATAGAAAGCTGCCACATTGCCGGTGCGGCCCTCGATGTATTTGCCGAGGAACCAGCGACCGGCAATCCATTGCTCGCCCTCGACGAAGTCATCGTCACCCCCCACCTCGGCGCGTCCACCAGCGAAGCTCAAGAAAACGTTGCGCTACAGATTGCCCAGCAGATGTCTGACTTCCTCAATCTCGGTGCTGTGACGAACGCCTTAAACATGCCCTCTGTCACGGCGGAAGAAGCACCTCTTTTGAAGCCCTATATGAAGCTGGCGGAGCAGTTGGGCGGATTCGCCGGCCAACTCACCGAAGCAGGCCTCATTGGCGCTACAGTCGAATATGAAGGCCATGTCGCCGAACTCAACACCCGTGCGCTCACGGCGATTGTGCTTGAGGGCCTGCTGTCACCGCTAATGGCTTCGGTCAACATGGTCAACGCGCCACTCGTCGCCAAGCAGCGGAATATCGACGTCAGCGAGATCAAGCATGACCGCGCGGGCGACTATCAAACCCTGATCCGCCTCACCGTGACCTCTGAGAGGCGCCGCCGCAGCGTTGCTGGCACCCTCATGCATGACAAAAAACCACGCATCGTGGAAATCACAGGAATCAACATCGAGGCGGAAATCGGGCCGTTCATGTTGTACGTCAACAACCAGGACAAGCCGGGAATCATCGGCGGCCTCGGCGTAACTTTAGCCAAGGCGGGGGTCAATATCGCCACCTTCCATCTTGGCCGTGCCAAGGCCGGTGGAAACGCCATTGCCCTTATCCAAGTTGATGGACCGATATCCGGCGAAGTGCTAGAGGAGGTAAGGGCAATCGACGGCGTGGTTCAAGCCAAGGCCCTCACCTTTTGATCAAACCGAAGCCCGTTTCCTTCCCTTTTTCTTGAAGTTAGCGCCGTGGACTAAAGCCCGGTGGTCACTGGTATTCATCGCGGCACTTGGCCATCAGCCGTTTATGGTCCTTGCCGCAAGCTTTGTCGTAGCCGCCGCCAACCACGGACACGTCGAATTTGCGGATACATTCCCGATGCCACTGCTCGACACCGGCAACGCAACTTTGGTACCGCCGATTTACGCCGGTTTCCCCCCGCATCTCGGTCAGTGCTGTACGCGCCAACATTGCCTCGGGCGAGTTCGGAGCGATTTGCGTGACCCGCCGATAATACTCAGCTGCTTGCTTGTCCTGACCCATTTCCCTCAGCGATTCCGCCAAGTAATAATTGGCCGAAAGATTGCTGTCATCGGATTCGAGGCCATACTGAAACTCCTTCACCGCGGCACGGTAATTTCCCCCACGGTAGAAACTGAACGCTTGAGAAAACAAAGCGTTTTCCCACGATGAATTTTGCGCCAGCTGGATTTCGGCAGTAGAAGTTCCGCCCAAAGGCTCCGCCGCAAGCGTTGGCGAATAAGTTGTTGTGGTCATTGCCATGACTCCAACGAATGCACTGGCCCACACTGTTGGCTTGATCGTAAAACTCGTTCTAAACGCCATCGACCTACCTCCTGTTCGGCCCAAAGACTTCTTGGCCTACTAACTTTTCGATCCTTTGTCTGCCCCAGATGGCGACGCCGTCTGGGCGATTATTGCAACGACCATAGCATAAGTTGGGGAACTGGCGGAAAGCCTTATACCGCCAAAAGCAATGCATTGTAGCAATCGAGGTCATAAACGCCCTGGGCAGTTATTGGTCCGACGTCCACGAAGACACGGACAGCCGCCGCAGGCACGGATAGCCACAAACTAGTTGATCTTATGCGACAGCCAGGCGCGCATCGGCCCATCGAGGTACCTTGGCCACAATGTGGTCAATTTATCTTGATACCCACTGTGCAGGTCCTCCACGGAGGATTCTCCTTTCCGTTAACTCGCCCCGCACATGCGGGGCTTTTTTTCACCTAGATCGCCGGGGCATGCACAGTGATTTCACAAAGCAGCCTGACCGCTTGACGAAAGTAAGGCGACAATCCATGGTTCAATCAGTAGACGTCACGCGGATCGGCACAAATGAGCCAACCAACCTGTCGTGAAAACCGTTGGCAATTCTGGATCGACCGAGGCGGCACCTTCACCGATATCGTCGCCCGCCGGCCCAATGGCGAATTGGTCACCCATAAACTTTTGTCCGAAAAGCCGAAGCAATACGAAGATGCCGCGTTGCAGGGAATTCGCGATTTGTTAGGGATCACACTCGACGACGCTATACCATCCGCGGAAATCGATGCGGTGAAGATGGGTACCACTGTCGCCACTAACGCATTGTTGGAGCGACGTGGTGAACCGTGTGTCCTGGCAATTACCAAGGGCTTCGCGGATGCATTGCGTATCGGTTACCAGAACCGGCCCGATTTGTTCGCACGCCGAATCGTTTTACCTGAGCAAGTTTACGCCAGTGTAATCGAGATTGACGAACGTATCGATGCTCAGGGTAAACCACTGCGGCGGCTGGACGCTGACTCAGCGCGAAGCTCGCTGACCTCCGAGTTCGACAAGGGGTATCGCGCGGTGGCCATCGTATTGATGCATGGATACCGCAATACAGCGCACGAAAAAATTGTAGCCGACATTGCCCGCGATATTGGTTTCGACCAAATATCCGTCTCGCACCGCGCTAGCCCGCTGATGAAGCTGGTAAGCCGCGGCGATACTACGGTTGTCGACGCGTACTTGTCGCCGATTCTTAATCGCTACGTTCGGCGTGTGGCGGAAAATCTTGGCGATATCCGATTACTGTTCATGCAATCGAGCGGTGGATTGACCGACGCCCGGCGATTTGAAGGCAAAGACAGCATTCTTTCCGGTCCTGCCGGCGGCATCGTCGGTGCAGTCAAAAGCGCGGCCACAGCGGGTTACGATAAGATCATCACCTTTGACATGGGGGGAACTTCCACCGATGTCGCCCACTTCGACGGTAACTTCGAACGTGCTTTCGTAACGGAAGTGGCCGGGGTGCGCATGCGCGCGCCAATGTTACGAATCCACACGGTGGCAGCGGGCGGCGGGTCGATCCTTTCGTTTGACGCCATGAGAATGCGTGCCGGTCCGAATTCCGCCGGCGCCAATCCGGGACCAGCCTGTTACCGTAAAGGAGGCCCCCTAACCGTGACAGATGCTAACTTGGTCACGGGGCGCTTGGTGCCGGCGTTCTTTCCAACAATATTCGGTCCAAGCGGGGACAAACCGCTGGACGAACAACCTGCACGTCGAAAATTCGCAGAACTCGCGAACGATATATCCTCGGCGACCGGAAAAACTCTCAGTGTTGAGGACGCGGCCGACGGATTTCTCACCATCGCAACGGACAACATGGCGAGGGCGATCAAGAATATTTCCGTCAAGCAGGGACATGACGTAACCACCTATACTTTGTGCTGTTTCGGTGGCGCCGGCGGACAGCATGCCTGCCGAGTCGCCGATGCCCTGGGCATGAAAAGAGTAGTGGTGCATCCCTTCGCAGGTGTCCTGTCCGCCTACGGAATGGGACTCGCGGAGGTGCGGGTGATTCGTGAACGGGCGGTAGAGGCGCGTGCGAACGAATCTATAGTGGGACAGCTCCGCCAGATCCTTGCTGAACTCACGGCGACGGCGGAGGATGAAATGACAATCCAGGGCGCGGATACGTCGCACCACGTATACAAATTTCGCGTCCGGTACGAAGGAAGTGATAACCCGATTGAGATCGAAACCGGTAGCCAGGATCGTTGCAATCTAGACCAACTCGTCGCCAGCTTCGAAGCAGCGCATCAACGGCGTTATGGATTTATCATACCGGACCGTGGCCACATCATTGAATCGGCAGCTGTCGAATTTATCGGCGGAACTGACGCGTCTGACGGTCCCCAGACCGCCCAGCGGACAACGGGCGAACCGAAGCCGCTTACAACTACCACCATGTTCTTGGACGGGAAGACATATTGCCCTTCGGTTTTCGCCCGTCGAGACTTGATGGCGGGGGACCGCATCAATGGCCCGGCCATCATTGTCGAGCCTACTGGTACGACAGTTGTAGACCCAGAGTGGGGGGCAGAGATTAACGACCACGGTCACCTCGTGCTCGGACGCTTACTCAACAAGACGCGCACGCACGCTGTGGGCACATCCGCCGATCCAGTAGTGCTGGAAGTCTTCAACAATTTGTTCATGTCGATTGCCGAGCAAATGGGTACCACACTCGAGGACACCAGCCAGTCGGTGAACATCAAAGAGCGCCTAGATTTTTCCTGCGCCATCTTCGACGCCGACGGCGAACTCGTCGCCAACGCACCGCATATTCCAGTCCACCTCGGTTCCATGGACGAGAGCGTCAAGTCGGTGATCGCGGCGCAAAAGGATAAAATCGCCCCGGGGGACGTTTTCGCGCTCAACGCGCCCTACAGCGGTGGTACCCATTTACCAGATATCACGGTAGTTGCTCCGGTCTTCGACCCCAGTGGCTGCCAGATTTGGTTCTACGTCGCGGCGCGCGGCCACCATGCCGACATCGGCGGGATGACGCCCGGCTCAATGCCACCCAATAGCACGACAGTGGCCGAGGAAGGAGTGCTGATCGAGAATTTTCCCCTCGTCGTGGGCGGTCTTTTCCGTGAATCAGAGATTCGCGCCCTCTTGGGCGCTGGGTCGTGGCCGGCGCGCAACCCCGATCAGAATATCGCTGATCTCAAAGCGCAAATCGCCGCTTGCGCCCGGGGCGTCGAGGAACTGCAAAACATTGTCCAACAGCATTCACTGGACGTAGTGCTGGCGTACATGGGCCACGTTCGCGACAACGCCGCAGCAGCTGTGCGCCGCGTATTAAAGAACTTACCAGATGGCAGATTTACCTATAAAATGGATGACGGTAGCCTGATTAAAGTTGCTGTTACAATCGACCGCGAGAAATCGAATGCCCGAGTCGATTTCACCGGCACCTCTCCTCAACGGCCAACCAACTTCAACGCGCCCGCAGCCGTGTGCCGCGCGGCTGTTCTTTACGTATTCCGCACGCTGGTGGATGACGCGATCCCACTTAACGCCGGGTGTTTGGTCCCGATCGATCTCGTTATCCCCCCTGGATGCATGTTAAACCCACAATCGCCCGCCGCCGTTGTCGCCGGTAACGTCGAGACCTCGCAATGCGTCGTCGACGCACTATACGGCGCATTGGGCGTGATGGCCGCGGCGCAAGGCACGATGAATAACTTCAGCTTCGGTGACGACCACCACCAATACTACGAAACTATCTGCGGTGGCGCAGGTGCTGGCGCCAAATTCGCCGGCTGCGACGCCATCCACACTCATATGACCAATTCGCGCCTTACTGACCCAGAAGTCCTTGAATGGCGTTATCCCGTGCTCGTCGAGAAATTTGCCATCCGCCGTGGTAGCGGCGGCACGGGGCGCATGCCCGGCGGTGATGGTGTCGTACGGCGCCTTCGTTTTCGCCAACCCATGACCGCCGCAATTCTTGCCGGACACCGTCGGGTACCCCCCTTCGGATTGGAAGGCGGTGGTCCGGGATTATGTGGTCGCCAATGGGTCGAACGCGCCTCCGGCGAAAAAATTATCCTCAATGCTCGGGACCAAATCGAAATGAACACAAACGATGTCTTTGTAATCGAGACTCCCGGCGGCGGTGGGTACGGGAAGCCGGACTAGCGAGTCGCGGTTGTTGAAGGATGCCTTCGACCCAACAGCCGCACCCCTAAAAGGTTCGAGGCGCTCCCCCAATCAGTCAAGATTTCGACATTTGTTCGGTGACGTGAAAATGGGGTTTCGCACCAACTGTAACGGAACGGATACGGTCACCAACATTTTCCGCTGTAATTTGACCAAATATCTTCTCATGACTTGGCAATATGGTTCGCCCGGTTTATCCAGGACCATGCTGCGAAATCCGACATATCCAACTTTCGTATTTTGAGGCGGAATGAAGATTTGCGTATTCGGCGCAGGGGCCGTCGGTGGTTTTCTTGGCGCGCGTCTCGCCAATGCCGGGGCCGATGTGAGCTTGATCGCCCGAGGAGATCATTTGCGAAGGATCAAGGACGAAGGACTTACGATTCTCGGACGCGACGAACCGCTTATCGTCCGGCCCCAATGTACAGACAATCCCAGTGAAGCGGGTCCCCACGACGTAGTATTCGTAGCGCTCAAGACTGCCGCGGCACCGGCCGCAGCCCGTCTCATGAAACCCTTGTTGGGCCCGAAAACGACGGTCGTAACAGCCATGAACGGTCTCCCGTGGTGGTACTTCCACAAACATCCGGGTGAGTTTTCGGGCTGGCGATTGGCGAGCGTCGATCCGGGCAATCGACAGTGGGATTCGATTGGCCCGGAGCGCGCCGTGGGTTGTGTCGTATACGTAGCAAGCGAAATTGTCGCACCAGGGATCATCCGCCATACTTATGGGAATCGGTTTGTTCTCGGAGAACCGAATGGAGAAGTCTCGGATCGCTGCCGCGCTATCGCCCGAGTAACCCAACAATCTGGCCTCAAGGCACCTATTCGGCGCAATATTCGCCAGGAGATATGGATTAAATTATGGGGAAATTTAGCATTCAACCCGATCAGCGTGTTGACCGGTGCGGCGCTGGAAGACATGGTTCGTGATCGTGGCGTGAGGGATGTCGCCCACACAATGATGCTTGAAGGAAAAGCGGTAGCCGAGCAGCTAGGCATCGTCTTTCCCATTTCCCTAGAAGAACGTATTGACGCGACCGAGCGCGTTGGCGCCCATAAAACGTCGATGCTGCAGGATTTGGAGCGCAAAAAGCCGCTCGAAATTGACGCCTTGCTCGGCGTCGTATCGGAATTGGGTAAAAAACTCGGCATTGCCACGCCGATGGTCGACGCCGTCTACGCCTTGACCTGCCGTCGCGCTATTGAATCTGGCTGCCCCAACTTGGATTCAACAATCGGCTCGGGAACCTAACGCGGCGCTATCCCGTCGCAAATGCGATGCGTCGACAAGGAATTTTGCCAAGCCAACGCCGGTTGACAGTTGGTACTCGGGCCAGAAAACTGCTTGGATTTTATGGAAGGTGAGAATGAAAGAACGACTAGAGGCAGTCGAAGGTGATATTACGAGGATTGAAGTCGACGCCATTGTTAACGCGGCGAATAGCCAATTGCTTGGTGGCGGTGGGGTCGATGGGGCAATCCACCGGGCAGCCGGTCCCCAATTGTTGGTTGAGTGTCGGACATTGGGCGGTTGCCCGACCGGGGAGGCCAAAATCACCAAGGCCTATAATCTTCCCGCCCGCTGGGTAATACACACGGTTGGGCCAATTTGGCGCGGAGGAGACCGGAATGAAGACCTACTGCTCGCTCAGTGCTACCGGACATCACTTACGTTAGCTGAGGAACACGGTGCGCGCAGCATCGCCTTTCCGGCCATTAGTACCGGCGTGTATGGCTTTCCACCCGACAGAGCTGCAGGTATCGCTGTCCGTGAAACGGTCACGTTCCTCAGCAACCACCCGGTACCTGACAAGGTCATCTTCGTCTGTTTTGACGATTTCGCGTTGGGACTCTATCGGCGGGAACTTGACACGGAGCCCCAACAATGACAGCGGGGCCGCCGAAATCCGAGTACAAAATCGTTGAAAAACAAACGTGTTACAACGGATTCTTCAGTTTGAATCTTTACCGCGTTCGGCATCGTCTGTATAGCGGCGGTTGGAGCGAGATTATTGAGCGCGAGGTGTTCGAGCGCGGCCATGCGACCGGCGTCCTGCTCTACGATCCCTCGTTGGACCGCGTCGTGCTGGTCGAGCAATTCCGCGTCGCGGCTATCGGGGCGACTGGTGGCGCTTGGGTCATCGAAGTCGCTGCGGGAATCATCGACGCCGGAGAAACGCCTGAGGTCGTGGTGCGTCGAGAAGCGGTCGAGGAATCGGGATTGACCGTCACCGAGTTGGTCCCAATCGGCGAATTCCTCATGACGCCAGGCGGTTGCACGGAAACATTCTGGTTGTATTGCGGTCGTGTCGACGCATCCCAGGCAGGTGGCATTTTTGGCCACACCGATGAAGGTGAGGACATTCGGGTCGTCGTCATGGATACCGCCGACGCGCTCGAAGCCGTTGTGGACGGCCGCATCCGAGTAGCCAACGCGGTGCTGGCGCTTCAGTGGCTAGGACTAAACAGGGTGCAACTTAGGAAGGACTGGCTTTATGGAGATTGACTTTGATTGATCGCAGAGCGCCTACTGCAATGTCGCCTAAATTTGAAACCTAGGAATATAGTTTTGTGCCAATGAACGACGAAATTGGTCGGACTGAGAGAAAAAGCGAGAGGCCGTGCGCCACCGACAGCGACCGGGTCAGGGTCTTGCGTAAATCATATTATCACGGCTTGCCGGAAAGGATTCGGCAGATCGAGAATTTTTGGAAGCTCATAGACGGTGGCAAACGCGACCAAGAAACGCTGATCTCTCTTCACAGATCAGTGCATTCGTTGGCCGGATCGGCGGTAACCTTGGGATTTGATGACATCGGCCGAACAGCGCACACACTTGAAATTATTTGTATCCGGCTGCTGGAAGCCCAAGACGATCAGGCTTCTGACAGTTCGGATCAGTTTGAGAAATTGATCGAACAGATCAATGAAATGGCGAAAAACCCCGTCGATGACCGAGAAGTTTCTATTTAGGTTTTTGGCATTATTGAGGAGGCATTCGACTTATCAAGAAGGCACCGCATAAGCGACGCGGCGGTGGACGATCTACCAAGCAATAGCATTCGACCGACGCTTCACTTGACTAGTGGCTCCTATCGGGACAAGCGGCGCAACCAAGTGTTGGCGAGTTCGATTAGGAGTACGATGAGCACCACAATGATGGTAAGCGTCGCAGCCTTGTCATACTGAAATGATCGCACATACGTTTGAATGTAAAAGCCGACTCCACCCGCGCCGACAACACCTAGGATCAGCGACTCGCGGAGATTTAGTTCGAAGCGGAATACCGTATCGCGCAGCAAATCAGGCGCCATTTGCGGCCAAACAGCGTAGCGCAGCCGCTGCAAAAGCGTGGCGCCGGCACTCTCTAGCGCCGCGACTGGCGCCCTGTCGACCCCCTCGATCGCATCGGCGTAGAACTTGCCGAGCATACCTGTCGCATGAAACGCGATCGCCAGAATTCCCGGCAAGGGGCCCAAGCCCACTGCACCCACCATTAGCATGGCGACGAGAATAAGCGGAATGGCGCGCATGAGCGCCAGCATGGCCTTAACTGGCGCATTGATGGCCCGCGGAGTCATTGATTCCGCGGCGAGAAACCCCAACGCCGCCGAAGCAAGGATGCAACCGATCGTACCAAGAATTGCGATGCGTAACGTCTCGAGTGTTGCGTCAACAGCCTCGCGTGCTATCGACAAATCGGGCGGAAACATTCGTGACAAGAATTCGGCAATCCGACCGCCAGCATTTGCCACGCGGCTCAATTCGATATCAGAACCGATACCAGCCCAAAGTATCGCCGCACCGATGACGAGGCTGGGCCAGACGGCACGCCAAGAAGCGCGCCGGCTTTCGTCAGGATCTGTCGGTTTCATCCGACAAGTCTGAGCGAGGGGCAGTCCGATCCCTTGTCGTTCGCGTATATCTCGGCAAGAAGCACACGATCCAGCTTCTCAGGAGAGCCGTCGTAGGCAATCGACCCATTATTAAGGGCAATGACACGATCGGCGTAACGCATCGCCAACACCGGCTGATGGGATGAAAACATCAACGTCGAATTGCGACGCCCAACCGTCTGGCCAAGAAGTTGCAAAATTTTTTCGGCCCGCAGCGGATCCAAGTTGCTGATTGGCTCGTCCGCGAGCATCAGCTGCGGCTCTTGTGCCAAACAGCGCGCGATAGCAACTCTCTGCCGCTGGCCACCACTGAGGCAATCGGCACGCTTTTCTGAAAATTCAAGGATTCCCGCATCCGCCATGGCTCTATCCACAGCGGAGTGATCGGCTTCGGAGAATCGGTTAAAGAGAGCCGCCATTTGGGTAACTCGACCCAGACGACCGTTTCGTACATTCTCGCGCACACTAGCCCGCTCGACGAGAGCAAATTCCTGAAAAATGAAACCAACCTTTGCGCGCTCATTGCGCGGCGGTGCGCGGCGCGCATCGAGCGCATTTGACAACACGATGGCACCACCACGAAAGCCACGTAGCCGGCCATCCAACAGCGACAATAGAGTTGACTTTCCCGCACCCGATGGTCCGATCAGAGCCACGCGTTCACCGCTGCGCAAGGTCAAATCGATGGCGGAAATGCTGTCGCGCACCTCACCCGGATAACGGTGGAAAACGCCTGTCAATACCGCCGCAAATTCGCTATCGGCGGCAGTCAATCGAGCAATCCATAACGCCGCGCGATCGCACGCACCCCGTCGTAGGCCGACGTGTCGGCGGCGATGTATCCGTCTGGGCTATAAACATGGGCTAGAAGCGGTTGATTTTCGGGTTCGTTAAGTGAAAGCATAGCTTCGACGAATCGGGACCGAAGGTCAGCGTCGATACCTGGGCGCGCGATGACAAGATGCGACGGGATAGGTTCGGATTCGGCAATCCAGGTTACCTCCGCCTGCTGTTGTGGGGTCAGAAGCAGTTCACCATACTGGCTCGCGGCTGCCGCATCCACCAATCCACCTGCCATGGCCTGTAAGGCCTGCTGATACCCGCCGGCAAAGTAAACCCGACCAAAGAACGAGGAGGTACCCCGCTCCGGAGTCAAGAGGCCCGCCTTAACGAAGGCTTCGAGCGGATAAAGATAGCCCGATTCGGAGATTGGATCGGCGAATGCGATGTCACTTCCCTTAAGTTCGGCCAGAGTCTCGATACCGCTGTCGCGACGAACAAACACGCGGCCTGTATAGAACGCCGATCCCCGATATACCTCGGCGAGGAGCGGTTGAGCCCCGATCTCGGCCTCGGCAAGCACAAATGGCAGTGCCCCCATAAATGATATATCGGCGTCGCCGTTCCTAAGCGCCTCTACAGCAGCAGCATGATCGACGGTCACGAATCCAGTGACATCGGCGCCAAGCCGTTCGGACAACCAGGCGGAAATTCTCTTAACGTCGCCGACTAGTTTCTCGGGATTCTCTTGTGGGATAAATGCGAGCGTAAGCTTGTCACCGGTAGCGGCCAATGAAATTCCCGAAAGGTACAGCACCACGCCTATCGCAACAATAAAAACGCCTCCAATTCGCCTCAACATCTCAATACATCCTTTCGTCAATTTCGGCCTGGTGCGCCTTAAACGCCCGCCATTGCTCGTTGGCCATGGCCCAATCGCCCGCATCGATGGCACCACCAACGCTGGCCAACTTGGATGCGAGCTCATAGACGTCCGGCTTTGCCGCAAGATTGGACATTGTGCTTGCGTCGGCCGCGAGGTCCGCCGCCACGGTGTCGATCATCAGCTTGGCGTGTTGGGCGTCCCGTCGGGGAATGAGCAACTCAAGTGTTGAGGCAAATGTGGTGAGTTCCTCGAAAGCCAGACGGAACGGCGTGTGCTTGCCTTCAAAAACCTCAAACGGCTGATCAGCATCGCCCACAGTTTCGACATAAGCCGTCAAATCTGCCCTTTCGTCCTCCGTCAATCCTAACCCATAGCGGTTATCGAACCAGTCGACGACACTGGCAATCGTCGGCAAAGAACCATCGTGAAAGTACGGCGCAGTAAAGCGGATTCCGAGCAAGGTCGGCGTATCTAAAGCGCCAGCACGAGCACCATCGTAGGCGATGCTGGCTGACCCGATGTTATGGGATCGGCGATCAATAAAATTTGCCGACGGAATATGGCAGCTGGCACACGCCTTGCCATCCATTTGGGCGAAAGACCGCTTGAAAATCGCCTCGCCTCGGCGCACCTCGTCGGAAGCTGACTCACTTAGGCCACCGGCGTCGGTCAACTTCGAATTCGGCAGAAAATCGAATTCCAAAATGTATCCGACCAGCGCGTCAAGCATGAACGGCGTTGGCTCCGGGCCGGCAAACTCATTCACAATCACGTTGCGGGTAAAATCACGCAGGCTAGCGAAGCGACCATCGCGACCGTAGGGCGCGGTGAGGCGAATTCCACGGAGGCTGGGCATATCGATCCCATCGCTTCGGCGATCATTGAACGCGGCATTGAAAAATGAGCCATCCACATCGGCCGCGCCGGGCTGGTGGCTGACGCCGGGAATGAAGAACTCCTTGTTAATATCGCTACGATTGTGACAGGTCGAACAGGTGATTCCGAGCGAGCGAGCGGGTTCTCCGAAAATCTCCGGGCTATCGAACAACATGTCGCCGTATGCGATGAGCGGCAGGTCGGTTTCGTCAATTCCCTGCTCTTCGAAATTTAGCACGAGAAGCGGTAGCGGCGTCTGATCACCAATAAAGTTGCCGGGCGGCAGCCAAGGCGCCATTTCGGGCTCGCCCGACATGGCCACGACTGTCTCTGGAACTGGGGTAAGTCGGGTGCGAGGGGTGAATACTTCGGGCTCGAAATTCGCAACAAGATAAGATTCGATTTCCGCCTTAGCGCTTGCGAACCGCTGTTGGTCAGCGGCGACCTCACCGGCTCCAAGTACACCGCGAGCGCCGGCACTGGTGTTCAAATCGAGCCACGCCCGGCCCAGGTTCCGATAGGCCTTTGGATCGGCCTGGCGAATAAATTCCTCGAACGCACGAAAAATTGCCCGCGCGTCATTCAGAGCACCGTGCGGATCACCACCTTCTTGAAGATTCGCCTCCGCCTGATCCAACATTGATCGCAGCACAAGCGACGCTGCCCGCGACCCACTTTCGTACAGCTGCTGGCGATTGCGAGCAATGATTGCCGCCTCGACAGCTTCAGCAGCGGTCTGCCCACCGTCCAATTTAGCTAGGCGTTCAAGTGCCGGATCTTCTGACAATGCGCCAGGATAGGCCTCTGTCCACGCTGCGCCTACTCGCTCCCATGGAACGGGCACCAGATCGCCAAGGAACATCGACGCACGATAAGCAGCGGCGACGGGATGCCATGGATCCTCTCGTACAATATGAGCGTTGGCCACCCCCACAAGAACTGTTGCACCAAAACCCATCGCAATCAGCAAGTTTGCCCGTTGCCACAAAATCATCGCACTCCTCCACGCGGATCAACTAGTTGCGGAACACAAGAGCCCGTCGCATCCCATTCTTCGAGAACTCTTCCAATATCACTTCTACAATGCCGTCCAATATATGCGGCCACGCCCCTCAGCAAACAATAGGGTGAAATCCAACATGTTGGACAACTGGAAGGCCTAAACCCAAAATCACATATATCCAATTATTTTATGTGGAATCGTCAAGCCCTCCCCTCGCGGTTTCCTAAGTTGGGATCGTTCCGCCGGTTTTGACGGGATCCGGTAAACCGAATCAACCCTTACTCAAAGCCGATATAAGGTTAAGGTGTAGCCTAGTCAACAAATTAAAATTATGGCATCAAACTGGGCCGTAAGAAAAGTTCCACAACCCCGAAATCTGTGCCGACCATTGGCGAATTTGTGGAGGACTTGTGCGGCGAGGGAAGGTAAACGATGATAAGGGAAACCGTCACCCGGAACTTCATCATGTTGCGACTGAAATTTGCCGGGAAATGGCGCAGACGCGTCAATTTCCTGATCCTGGTTTTCCTGGTTCTGTGGCTTCTTCCTTTATTGGGCAGCATTGCCACCTTCGCTGGCGGAAACGCTGACGGGCGGACGGCCCCCCGCCACAGCTCCGGAATTGCACCAGACCCGCGCATGACGCCACAGGCAGTAGTGCAAGTATATTCAGCGCGAGCGTTTTCATGGCGTGGCGCATTCGGCGTCCACACATGGGTCGCCGTTAAACGGAGTGGTGCCGCAAGATTCACGGTTTATGAAGTTGTCGGGTGGCGGGCGTATCGCGGCAGATCAGCGCTTGTCAGTAGCGTCCGCGCTCCAGATGGCCTTTGGTTTGGCAACCAACCAGACATCATCGCGGATATTCGTGGAGATGGCGTTGACAAGATAATTTCGCGGATCGAATCCGCCGTCCGCGACTATCCTTATGCCCACGCGTATCGACTGTGGCCGGGCCCCAACAGCAATACTTTCACGGCGTACATCGGACGAGTGGTTCCGGAACTACAACTGGACTTGCCGCCAACTGCGATCGGAAAAGACTTTTTGCCAGGAGGCGCGTTAGCCGCAAGCACTCCAAGCGGCACGGGCTATCAAGTATCAGTCTTGGGGTTGGCCGGCCTCGCCGTCGCCCTAGAGGAAGGGCTGGAGTTAAATCTCCTTGGGTTGACCTTCGGTGTCGACATTAATCGCCCGGCAATAAAACTTCCTGGGTTCGGACGGATTGGGGTGGGGCCAAGCTGAAAGCTGGGTAAAGTCAGTTTTTTTATTTTGCTTCAGGAAAATTTTTCTAACCGAACGTGCGCGCTTGGCCAATAGGCCTTCGCGCGCGCTTCGTTCGGGTATCCAAATCGCTGATAATCCGCCCTTACAAACCGGCGGCAGCGTCCCCGAATGGCGGTAACCCGACTTCCGCAACTCGGCACGCGTTTCGGCTAATGTGACGATTTTCCGGCCCGGAAAGTGGCGGATTTCCGGGCTTTGCTTCTCCAGAACGGCGTGTAGTGCCGACCTACCCCCTTGATCTGGCTGGCAAAGC
>JAAXGF010000372.1 GCA_012267605.1 Alphaproteobacteria bacterium
CTTTAGGAGAACCCCACCGGCCCGCGAGACGAAGAGTACCTCGGGCGCCCGCCGATCTGGCGCGCCCAATCTGATGCTGACGTAAACTTGCTCGTGGCCGACTCGGGAGGTGCGAAATTCCATGGCGAATCCGTCGCCCTCACGGCGGCGAATCGTGCCCGTACTCGCCGCCGCCAAGCGGGGCGCCTGGTACGACGCCAGGTTTGCGATCAGTTGCCGCAAGTCCGCGGCGAGGCGAGGATTGGCCGACAGTACCGCGGAAAACTCAGCGTCGATTTGGCGAGCCGGATCGCGCACCGCGTCGAAAAGTTCAGAGAATGAAACAAGTCGGTGCGAATCCCCTGGCGATTCATCTGACTGAGAATCGGAACTCTGAAAATCAAGATCGTCGCGCTGGCGAAGCGCCTCGAAGATATGCCGAGCAGTGCTACGCTCAAGGTCCGTATACTCTTTCCAGCTTGTCGTCATCGCGGGACTCCGTAAAGCAAGCAAAAATGGCCGCGAAAAGTTTCGTCGTCCACGTTGAATTGCGCGTGCCAATCGCCCTTGGGCGGTCGGGTCGCAGTGAAATCGTGAAACAAGAGCTTAAGCCGTTCACGAATGCGGATGAGCAGTCCAACGCCATCGGCAAACGCGCCTACGATCTCGGAATCATTCAACGCGCTATTGTCGAATCCTTTGCGCGATGTCGCGTGAAAATCACGCCGCGCGTCGCGCACGACAGCGGCAATTTCATCATTGATGGTTTCCGGGTTTTCAAGAGCCAAGAAAATTCGATCAAGAAATTTGCCCTTGAGATGAACAACCTTCTCGCCGTCCGAACGCTGCGACATCCAGTCCGCCAAGACGCCCACGTCGATGCCAGGACATAAGGTGAGGATGATCTCAAAGGCCTCGGCTCGGCGGGCGCGAAGCAAAACGTAAAGCACGGCACGAAGGATCTTCACAAGTTGCCTATCGACGTCTTTAAACTGTGAAATTCGTGATTCATAGCTCGCATGTTTAAAGCCATCAATCAAAGCGCGAATTTTCGGCTTCGCCGACCCGCGCCTGAGGCCCTGTGAAATTCGTGACTGGGTCGGCGCGAATACCTCGAAGCGAAGCAATGACAAAAGGAGCGGACCTGTAAGGTTTCCGCACTCGAGCAGCGGCGTGAGTTCCGCCTTCTCACGTTTGGTCAAGAATTTCACCGACTCATTTGGTAGCGCCGCGAGGAGGTCGACTGGCTCATCAACGATCTCCACGCCAGAGATAATTGTTGCCGGATCAATTTCGTCCGCCTGCCGGTCCGGACCGATAGCGCGGGCTGTCTTCAGGGCCGACAATTCCCGAGCGCTTTCAAGGGCTTGGCGGAAGCGTAAGAAGACTCGAAACACTGTGGCAAACGTCTTGAAATCGCCGTCAGACGGTTCCCCCTCCCCAGCTAGCCAAAAGTCAAGGATGGCAGAATCGGTAATATCCTTCGGACCAAAGTCGCCCGCGCCGCGTTGCTGGAGAAACGACACTAGTCGGTTGAAGTTTCGCTGTTCCTGAGCGGCGATCAGGTGAGTATTGAGATACTGGTAAATCAATTTCGACACTTGGTTTGCGGTGTCCGCGACCCGTTCAAAGCTCGGCCCAGCCTGGAAAAGCTCGCGCCGGTGATCATCGAGCTTGGCGTAGCCGATGACCGTGACAAGGAAATCCATCATCGCCGACAGAAACGGCATACGCGCGAAGCTGATGGCAAACATACCGTCGTGATAGGTGATGGTGATCCCGGCGTCGGACATTGCGATGTACCGGCAACTTTCGGCCCGCGCCAACATCCGAGATTCAACGAAGGAACGAAACGATGAGGGACGGGCGGCACCGGTAGACCAGAACAAACCCTCGTAGCGGCCGGGGCGCGGTTCAAAGGCCTCAGCCGCGACGACGAGATTGACGAGTTCGTGCACCGCCGGCGCATAAGCGCGACAAACAACCGTACGGGCCAAGTCGCGGCTGACGTTGGTGGCGAACTTGCGCTGGCCTTGAACGCTGGCTTCGGTGACGAGATCGAGGGCGGCTGCGAGTTCTCCGCTCTTGCTCGCCTCAAGAATTAGATTTTCGGCACTCGCTCCTTGCATTTCGGCTCAACGACCTTGCAGTTGATCGCGATAAAAACGTTGCAATCTCTGAACATTGTTGACGTAGTTCCGCGTCGCCGGAATAACCCGGGACTTGGGCCATTTTCCGACGGCAGAGCCACCATTATAGTGTGAAAGCGCCAGATCTACCCGCCCCCTATACTGTTTGATAAGCCGGTCCATGAAATGGAGGCCGAGACGGATGTTCACCCGGGGGTGCCATAGTAAATCGGCGCCGATACCGCATTCGGTCAACGCAGTCTCTGGCATGATTTGCATCACCCCGCGGGCCCCGGCATAACTCTTGGCCCGCGAATTGAACGCCGACTCGACGTGAGCCATGGCCAACGCCAAAGCAACCGGGACATTGGATCGCCTGGCCTCCTCGATTACCAAGGCCTTAACCGCCGAGCGCGAGGGCGGGAATGAGGTAGGTTCGAAAGCCACGGCTTCACAAACACCTGTTAGTGACACGGCGACGGCGATGTAACAGGCGGCTGGAAATTTCATTTTCCACTCTCCATAGACCGCAAGGTTTCAAGCCACTTCACGTTCAGCGAAGCGACGACGAAATTACCGGTTGCGAATGGGGCGGCGGCTTTCATCACCGTGGTCATGGGGAGGTTCGGATCAACCGCCAGTACCACGCGCCCCCCCGACGCAACGCCGTTAGGATCCAGCGGCGCGAGATCCGGGCTGAAATAGCCGCCCCGGAAATAGATGAAAATGGTATCGTCGTTGTCGACTTGATCGGCACGACTCGAATCCTCGGCACTTGGCACCAGCGTCAACATCTCCGCGATCCCCCGGTCGTCTTCTCCCATCCCGGCGCCCAATGAGACCATCGTCAGCACCAGCATGCTGAAAAATCCCATGGACAGCGCCAGGGCGATCTCGGTCATGGCGTTGCCTTGCGAGCCATCGTGCATGGAGCGCAACTCCTTTCTTACCCGCGTCGACCCGCCGGCAGGCGGGGACTTCTCTCTCAGGTTATGAAAGGACCAGAGCGGTTTTTCGAGCCGGCACACGCCAAAGAATTATCGCATGACGCGAAATCATCATAAGACGCGGATAATCCGATCTTTGACCAATTCGCGTTTGATTTGAACGCATGCTAAGGTCGCCCGAAAACGGACATATTTCACTTGTGAAATCATGTGATTATTGGACCTGCTTTCGAGCAGGCAGAGAGTTGAGAAATGCACATACAGATCAACGGCGTGGTCACGCTTTGGCGGCGTCGCATCAACAATACCTTCCTTCCCGCGATTGCCATGACAACGTCGCTGTCCTTGACCGGCTGCATCGGCTGGGATTTGGTCGATGCTCAGGACCAGGAGCCGGTTGGCACCGCGTTCGATAAAGCACTCTATCAAGAGTTTATAGCCCTCTCCGAATCCGAATTTGAGGAGGGGGACCACCTCGATGCCCACCGTTTCGCCCGGCGCGCCAAACTGGCCTCGGAAGCACGGCCCGCGCGGCCGGAAGCTCTGTCGCGGCGGGACCTACCATCAAACGTGGTGGCGGACCTTGCTCGTGCGCGGAACCGTTTGGTGGACACCAACTACAAGGGTGGCCGATACAAGGCGGCCGAGGAGTCGGCGCGGGCACACGCGATGTTCGATTGCTGGATGCAGGAACAAGAGGAAAACAATCAGCCGGACGATATCGCCCGTTGTCGCGTGGCCTTTTTTTCGGCACTGCACAAGGTTGAAGCGGCGGTGGCCCCGGAAGGACCGGCGGCATTGCCCAGCAGCCTGGTCGTGTTGCTCGAGGACGCGGACGGAGGCGTCGGCATGGTCAAGGTCAGCAATGCTGGGACCACGCGAACCCTCGACCGCCCTCGAGACGCGGTCGGCATGTTCGGCGAGGGGGCACCACCCGGCGAAAGGTTTTACATCGAAAACGACGAAATGCGCGAAATCTTTGATTCGGCGATGGCATCCCAGCCTTATGCGCAGTCGGAAATTATGCTGAGTCGCACGACCGCGATGAGTAATAAGCCATCCGCGGCAAATGGTTATGAATTTGCGGGCTGCACATAACCGGCGTCATTCTTTCCTCTCCATTGCACTTTCAGGAGAGGAAAAATGCCGCACGCACATTCAGTATTTGATGAGAGCCATTGGCTTCTGTCACCCGGACCGCTGGCATCCCATGTCAGGGATTTCGCTGCGGAGACGAGGTGGTGCCAGTAACCGGACCCCTCACCATGGAGCACGTGTACGCCGCCCCCCGCACCCATGGTCACCAAACCAGCCACAGGGGCGAGGTCACCGAACGCATACGCCGGAGTTCCTACCCACACGCAAAGAATCACGTTGTCATTTATAGAGGCAACAGGGGCGCTGACATGAAGACCGAAACGGATGAGCGGGCATTTGATACGCGCATTGCCCGCCAGCCGACAATGCCTCTCGATAGCATGGTTCAGCGCCGGCATTTCCCTCTCCGGTCCGCAGGAGAAGGCATGCCACACGCCGCGTTAGCCTCCGACTCGCTAACGTATTGAAGTCCGATTCATTCTAGGACGGAAAGCTCCGCATTGTCTGATCACGTTCGCGCGTGCAACATGGCCAGGACCTTGTCCAGTGCCTTGAACCTACCTCTTCTTAGAGCCGGGGGGATCGTCGCCGCGAGGGCCTCGAGCTTCTCAGTCGGATCGGCGCGCAGATACGCTTCGGTACTCTTGAGGCTGGCATGCCCCAGCCACAGAGACACTTTGTAAACGTCGCCGGTCGCTTGCAGCGTGTGCACCGCGCACGTGTGGCGGAGCACGTGGGGCGTGACGCGCTTCCTGGCCATGGAAGGTTCCATTTGGGCTGCGGCCGCAGCGTGCTTCTCAAGAATGTAGGCGAACCCCGAACGTGTGGATCGATGCCGATGTTGCGCAGCG
>JAAXGF010000064.1 GCA_012267605.1 Alphaproteobacteria bacterium
CCCTCGATTCGCCCCCTCCATTTGGCGCCCTGTAGTGCCAACCTTTGGAGGTCCGATTGTGGAAAATCAATGGGTTAGCATCTTCGCGACCCCCGAGTTGCGGAAGTCGGGTGAGCAACGGCTTGCCACCAAACGCGAGTTATGGGGGGCGAGTCAAGGACCGCTTTCGAGACTATATGGCGAATAGGTCGTACTTATACGGGCTCGAGCGGCGTTGGCCCGAGTCAACGTTCTGGCGTCGACGACAAAATTTGGCCACAGCGGCATAGTTCCGGAAGGAAAACAACCACAAAGACGGCGGTTGGGCGAACCAAGCACAAACCGCACCACAACGGGATACGTCGGCCCTTCAACGTGCGGCGAACGACCGAAACCGGAACCCGTTCAAACCAGCATTTTTCGGGCGCCGTCGATGATGATGTCGCGGTTCTTTTCCTTTTCCTCCGTCGTCCAGGATTTATCCGGCACGGTTCGTCCTTTGATTACCGCCGGACGCGCAGCGATATCGTCGAGCCAACGTTTTAAGTGGGACAGTCCGTCAATGCTGACCCCCGACCATTCGTGGCCTTTCGCCCACGACCAGTTGGCTATGTCGGCGATGGAGTATTCTCCTGCCAGATAGGCAACCTTGCCGAGACGGCCGTTCAGCACCTCGAACAAGCGGCGCACTTCATGTTGGTAGCGGTCGATGGCGTAGGGAATTTTTTCCGGGGCGTAGCGGTAAAATACGTTTGCTTGACCCATCATCGGCCCTAAGCCGCCCATTTGAAACATCAGCCATTGCAATACGGCCGATTCGTTGTCCGAGCCGTGGCCCAACAGGCGGCCCGCCTTGCGCGCCAAATAGACGAGAATTGCCCCGGATTCGAATACGACGAAATCGTTGTTGTCGTGATCGATAATGGCTGGGATCCGACCGTTGGGATTTATCGCGAGATACCAGTCTTGTTTCTGTTCGCCGGCGCTGAGGTCGATCGCCCGCGCGGTATACGGCAGCGCGAGTTCTTCAAGCGCAATGGAAGCCTTAATGCCGTTCGGGGTTGAGGCGGTGAAGAGTTCGATACTCATGCCAATTCAATTTAGCTGAAACTGGTCAACGCTAACCTCGCAACACACCACCCGTCGCTTTTTCCACAGCATCTGTGATACGCACCGATACGACTTCGATTTCGGGTTCGGTCAGGGTGTCTTGGATCGGCTGTAAGCGGACGGAGACGGCGATCGATTTGCGCCCTTCTCCGACTCCTTCGTATACGTCGAATACGGTAACTTCATCGATCAATACCTTATCGGCGCCACGTACAGCGGCGACCAAATCGGCGCTGGCGACGTCGTTGTCGACAATGAAAGCGAAATCGCGCATCACCGCCTGAAAAGGCGAAAGGCGTAGCGACGGTCGCGCCTTACCTCGGGCAGATCCCTTGTTTTTCGCAGGAAAGACGTTGAGGAACACCTCGAAACCTGCAACGGGCGCCTTCACTTCCATGGCGTCCAGCACTCGGGGATGAAGTTCACCGAAATGGGCCAACACTTTTGGCCCCAGGCGCAGCGCCCCCGATCGACCGGGGTGGTACCACTCGGGTGCATCGGCGGTCACCTTTAGACGATCGGCGGGAAGATCACATGCCGCCACCACAGCTTCCGCGTCGGCCTTGACATCATAACCGTCTACGTCTCGCGCGGGCGCTAGCCAATGGCCTGGCCCGTGCTTGCCCCAACGAACGCCGCCGACCGCCAAGCCCTGACCGGCGGCTGTGTCATCGGCGAATATCTGACCGGTTTCGAAGAGGGCATGGCCGGCCAGGCCACGGTCGGCATTGCGTCCCGCAGCGGCGATCAGATTTGGCAACAAGCTGGGCCGCATGACGGAAAGCTCGGCGCTGATCGGGTTGGCAAGATGAAGGGAGTCATTGCCGCCGCCAAACAGCTGGGCATGATTCTCGGAAACGAAGGACCAAGTGACCGCCTCGACCAAGCCGCGCGCGGCCAGCGCCCGTTTGGTCCACGATGTGCGCCGTTGCGCGAGGGTCAGCACCGGGCGCGCTACCGCTGCTGGACGCGGCAAGGACACTGCAGGGATGTGGTCGTAGCCAACCATGCGCAACACTTCCTCGACCAGGTCGGCTTCAACTTCGAGATCGGAGCGCCAGGAGGGAATGCCAACGTCCCATGAGTCGCCGTTGTCCTCGATCGTGCAGCCGAGTCGCTCCAGAATCTTGCGGCAATCCTCGGTGCTGACCTCCGCGCCGCCGAGAGTAGCAACGCGACTGGGACAGAACGAGATATCTGGCTTGGGAGGTGGCGCTGCACCGACGGTCACCAGCTCACTGGCCTCGCCGCCGCAAAGGTCGATGATCAGGCGGCTGGCGATTTCTGCACCGGCGGGAAGGAAAGCAGGGTCAACTCCCCGTTCGAATCGGTAACGGGCGTCGCTGTCAACAGCCAAAGCACGGCCCGTGGCTGCGGTGCGCACCGGGTCAAAATAGGCGATCTCCAAGAACACATTTTTGGTCGCTTCGGTGCGGCCGGTGTCTGTGCCCCCGATGACGCCGCCAAGCGCGATAAGTCTCCGGTCGTCGCAGACGGCGGTCATGGATTCGTCCGCCTCGAGAACACGCTCGTTGAGCGCCGCGAAGCACTCGCTCGCGTGAGCAAGCCGGACACGCAGATCGCCCTGCAAGCGATCCGCGTCGAACACGTGCGCCGGCCGGCCGAGGTCGAGGGTCAGCCAGTTGGTGATGTCCACGAGTGCCGAGATCGGGCGTAGTCCCACGGAAATCAGGCGCTCTTGCAGCCAGCCGGGACTTGGGCCGTTCGTAACGCCGCGGATGTAACGTCCGATAAAATAGGGACAAGCGTCGGCGGTCTCGGTATCGAAATCGAGGTGAACCTTGATCGGCGACGTGAAAGTTCCGGTGACCGGGGTTTCGTCGAGCGGCAGAAGAGTTCCAAGTCCGGAAGCGGCCAAGTCGCGGGCGATCCCTCGCACCCCCAGGCAATCACCGCGGTCGGGGGTAATGGCAATGTCAAAGACGGGGTCGTCGAGGCCCAGCGAAGCCGCAAATGGTTCGCCTACGGGAGCATCCGTCGGTAGCTCGATGATCCCATCGTGGTCGTCACCAAGTCCCATTTCCCGCTCGGAACACAGCATTCCGGCACTTTCGACGCCGCGAATTGACGCCCGCTTCAATTTTGCGCCGGTGCCCGGGACAGTTTGGCCTGGTGCCGCGAAAACCCCCTTCATTCCTGCTCGCGCGTTAGCGGCGCCGCACACCACCTGTTGCCTCTCTCCACCCAATTCGACGATGCAAACTGTGAGCTTGTCGGCATTGGGGTGGGGCGTTGCCTCGATCACCTCTGCGACCTTGAATGGCGCTAGCAGTTCGCCACGGTCGACGACCTCCTCGACCTTCAGGCCAAGGGCGGTAAGCCGCTCGCTGATGTCGGCCAGGCTGGCGTCGGTCTTCAAGTGCCGCCGTAGCCAGGAAAGCGTGAACTTCACCGCGCCAAACCTGCATGTAGAGTGGGGACGTCTAGGGCGGCGAATCCGTAGTGACGAAGCCAGCGTAGATCGGCGTCGAAGAAGCTACGTAGATCGGGGATACCGTATTTCAGCATGGCGATACGGTCGATGCCGACGCCAAAGGCGAAGCCTTGATAACGCTCCGAATCAATGCCGCAATGCCCGAGAACGTTGGGATGAACCATGCCGCAGCCAAGAATTTCCAGCCAATCGTCACCGGCGCCGATGGTCAAACTTCCGCGGGACCTTTTACAGCCGATGTCCATTTCTGCCGAGGGAGAGGTAAAGGGGAAATAACTGGGTCGAAACCGCACGGGAACCTCGACTTCGAAGAAGGCACTGACGAAATCCTGTAAGCACCCCTTGAGATGCCCCATATGGGTAGTTTGATCCACTACCAAACCCTCGACCTGGTGAAACATCGGTGTATGGGTCATATCGGAATCACGGCGATAGGTGCGCCCTGGGGCAATGATACGTACCGGTGGCGGCTGGCTCTTCATCGTGCGTACCTGCACCGGTGACGTGTGAGTGCGTAATAGTTGGCGAGCTTGGCCTTGCGGTGCACGCAAATAAAAAGTGTCGTGATCCTGCCTTGCGGGATGTTCCGGTGGAATGTTTAGGGCGGTGAAGTTGTGAAAATCGTCTTCGATGTCGGGACCCTCGGCGACCTTGAAACCCATGTTCGCGAAGATTGCTACGATTTCATCGAATACCTGGCTGACCGGATGCACCCGGCCAGTTGGCGCCCGACGCGCGGGCAGCGTGACGTCGATTCGTTCCGATCGAAGCTGGGCATCGAGGGCGGCACCCCGAAGATCCTCCGCACGTGCCTCGATGGCCGCTGCGAGTTCGCTCTTCAACCGGTTTAGTGCCGCACCGGCGTCGCGCCGCAAGGAGGCGTCCATTGCACCGATGGCCTTCATGCGCGTGGTCAGAATCCCCTTCTTGCCGAGAGCGCCAACTCGGGTAGTCTCCAACGCTTTCAGGTTCTCGGCGTTCCCTACTTCGGCGAGCAGTCGTTGGCCCAGAGTTTCCAAGTCATCCATGATCATTCATTCCCTGGGCGGCCTCCTAGTGATTTCCGTGGCAATTTTGTGCCGACGAATAGTACCTGGTAACGCTCCCACGTCGAACAACTAGAGTCGGGAAATTGCACGAAGGCACGCCTCGACGCTCACGGGATTGGCCATCGCTTTCGAATTTGCGGAGGATATACGAGGATGGGGCGCGAGCCTGAGTCGGCAACTGCGGCGGAGGCCGTTCCTCCGGGTCAGGCGGGGCTGCCGAGAGCGGATCGCGCTTGATCGACCAAGGCTTGGAAAGCTGCCGGCTCACGCACCGCGAGGTCAGCCAACATTTTACGGTCCACTTCGACCCCGGCGCGATGTAGACCGTTGATAAATCGGCCATACGTCATACCCTGGGCGCGGGCGCCAGCGTTGATCCGTTGAATCCACAGGGCGCGGAACGCGCGTTTGCGGTTCCGGCGGTCACGATAGGCATATTGCAGTGCTTTCTCGACCCGCTGCAGGGCGATCCGGTAACAATTCTTGCCGCGCCCGCGATAACCTTTCGCCTTGGCGAGAACCTTCTTGTGCCGCGCGTGGGCGACGACGCCGCGTTTGACCCGGGCCATCGAACAATTTCCCTAGCCGTAAGGAAGAAAATCTTTGATGATACGTGCGTCCGCAGGCGAAAGGTTGCCGCCAGCGCGCGCTTTACGTTTCATCTTCTGAGATCGTTTGCGCAAGTTATGGCGTTTGAACGCTTTGTTCATACGCACCTTACCGGTGGGCGTAATGGTAAAGCGCTTTTTCGCCGAACTCTTGGATTTTAGCTTGGGCATTGGCTGTTCCAGCGCGCTGCGAATTACGCCAACGCAAACATCACCTAACGGTCCATACGATCGCGAAACCACGCTTATAGCGATCGAGCGACAATGATGCAAGCTATTGACCCCGGGGGAGGGTTTGGCGGATTTCTTGTTTTCTCGGGTTGGGGTAAGGTCTGCCAATGACCATAGGCGGATCGCCGCACCATTTATCCGATGGTGGAAGAGTCCGTCAGGCGATGACCGTTGAAACAAGCACCACCTGTTAACTCCCGCGCCGTCGCCGTAGCACTCCTTTCAGATGTGCTTGAAGCGCGCCGGCCACTGGATCGAGCGCTGGCATCGCGGGGCGAATTTGCCGCGCTCAGCTCTCGCGACCGTGCCTTTTCTCGTTTACTCTTGGTCACGGTGTTGCGCCGGTTGGTGCAGATCGATGATTTGGTCAATGGCTGTCTTGATCATCCGCTCCCCAGGTCTGCCGTGCTGATTCGTCAAATTCTCCGCCTCGGCACGGCTGAGCTGGTTTTTCTCGGTAAACCGGCCTACGCGGCCGTCGATGCTGGTGTGAAGCTTGCTGTTGCTTGCAACCAGTCTCGGTACAAGGGATTGGTCAACGCGGTGTTGCGACGGCTGGCGCGCGAGGGTGCCGATAGAGCTCAGGCATTCGACCGCCCCAACGTACCCGGCTGGCTAATTGATTCATGGCGCCAAGCGTATGGCGAGGCCACTGCATCGGCAATCTGTGCTGCCCACCAATTGGAGCCGCCCCTGGACATCAACGTCAAAGGAGATCCGGAAGATTGGCGTGATGCACTGGCCGCGATGCGGTTGCCCACCGGGGTGTTGCGCCGCCCGGCTGGGGGGCGAGTGGCCGAATTACCCGGTTATGCAGAAGGTGCCTGGTGGGTGCAGGATGCGGCGGCGGCGTTACCGGCGCGGTTACTGGGAGATGTCACTGGAAAGACTGTGATCGATCTGTGCGCGGCACCGGGGGGCAAAACCGCGCAACTCGCCACGCTAGGCGCCCGAGTGATCGCCGTGGAACAAGACCAACAGCGTCTGGAACGCCTACGCGCAAATCTAACCCGGCTACGACTTCCGGCAGACACGGTTTGCGCTGATGCGACCCGTTGGCGGCCCGAATCGCCGGTTGACGCGGTGTTGCTGGATGCCCCTTGCAGCGCTACAGGGACCATCCGGCGGCGGCCCGACGTGGCCTGGCTGAAGGGGCCGTCAGATATACGCCGGCTGTGTGCGCTGCAAGACGCGTTGCTCGACGCCGCCGTCGACATGATGCGGCCAGGGGGCACACTCATCTATTGCGTATGTTCGTTGCAAACTGAGGAATGCGAGACGCGGATTAAGGCAATGCGCGCACGCCACCCTTTCATGGAGCCTGTTTCAGCACCGCCAGTTTCGGGGCTGGGTGGCGCCGTAACATCCAATGGTAATTTGCGTACACTGCCCAGCCAATGGCCGGAACTCGGTGGACTCGACGGTTTTTTTGCTGCTCGCTTGGATCGCAACGGCTGATCGTCAGTCGGAGCAATCACGGCGATAAGCAGTTTGACGTTGACCGGTATTTCATGGTCAACAAATGGTTAACAAATACAAGGCATAGTAAGCGAATGCATAATCGTACAGGCAGCTAGGCGATGCTTTCGGCCACGGTTTCACGGTTTTGGCATGGGCTGGGTACTTTGAGCGGTGCGGCCGCCGCCGCACGCAAGTTCGTATACCGCTCCCGCGTCTATCGAGCCATTTTACGATCCCATTTACCGCGCCTCTCGGCCAGGCCACCGCAGGATCCGTGGCCTGCCAATCCGGCGCGTCTAATGGCGCTTGGGCGCGGTTGCTATGATTTTGCCGGCCAGCAGATTAACGCCGTCGGCGGACTTCCCTGGTTTCCAACCGCGGCGACGTTCCACTGGGTCGAGGAGGCGCACGGGTTCTCCTGGTTGCGCGATCTCGCGGCAGCCGACGCCCCTGATGAGGCTCGCGAGCTGGTTTCGGACTGGATCGCCCACTGTGGTGCTTGGCACCCAGTTTCGTGGCGCCCCGACGTTCTGGGCCGCCGCTTGACCTCCTGGCTAAGTCACGCTGATTTCCTGCTCCGCGGTGCGGACATGGGCTTCGAACGTTGGTTCATCGGCAGCCTTGGCGCTCAGGCAACCCACTTGTCGCGTTCCATCGATGAGGGGCCGGCCGGCGCCGAGCGATTGGCCGCCGCGGTCGGATTACTCTATTCGGGGCTCTACCTTTCAGAAGGGGAACGGCGGCTAAACAAGGCTGTGGATATTTTGGATCAGGCCGTGGCGGAACAGATTTTGGGCGATGGCTCGCATATTGAGCGCAGTCCATCGATTCACTTGGACGTCCTATGTCTACTAATCGTTGCCCGTGACGCCTTGAAGAACGCTGCGGAGCGCGCGCCCTCGGGACTCCCCGGTGCCATAGAGCGGATGAGCCGCATTCTGCTTACGTACCGACATGGCGACGGCAGATTGGCGTTGTTCAATGATTCATGCGAAGAAAATGTCGCGCTGATCGAGACGGCGCTGAGGCTTGCCGACGCCGGAGATTGGCCCGCCGCGAACTCTACAAATATCGGTTTTCAGAGCCTCGCTGCAGGCGATACCCTAGTGATCATGGATGCCGGTATGCCGCCGCCGGCTTCCGTTAGCTATCGAACTCACGCCGGATCGCTCTCCTTTGAACTCAGCGACGGCGATAATCGGGTGATCGTAAATTGCGGTGGGCGTGGTGGGCCGTCCAGTGATTGGGTAACTGCACTGAGGGCCACCGCCGCCCATTCGACGGTGTCCGTGGGAAACACAGACTCCGTCGGATTCGCCGATGATGGTTCGGTGTGCCGGCCACCCGCGGGAGTCACCTGCAATCGCCACGACGAGAACGGCAATATTTGGATTGAATCGAGTCACGATGGATACCAAGAGGACTTCGAGACCGTGCATGAACGCCGATTATTTCTCACCGCAAACGGTGCTGAATTGCGCGGTGAGGACAATCTCGTGGGCCCGGCCGACCATCCTTTCGCGGCACGTTTTCATTTACATCCCGGGGTTGATGCGGCGATCGACGATGTTGGCGTGACCCTGCGGCTGAAAAGTGGTTCTCGTTGGAAGTTCCGTGTTGTGGGTGGCGTTTTAAGCCTCGCCGAGAACGTTTATATGGGACGCGTGGGCAGCGGTGCGGCCAGCCACCAAATTGTTGTCCGAGGCACCACGTCACATAACAAGACGACGATAAAATGGGCGCTCACCCGGGAATCAACCGAAGGCTAAAGTTCCCAGCGGCGCATTCCTTCAGGCAACGGTATATGGCGCCACATGGCACGGACGTCGGCAACTAAGGCGTTTGCGGCACCAAGCCTTGCAAAGGTCTCGGCGGCGAAACTTCGATAATCCTCGTGGGCAACCGTACCGACGATGCCGTCGAATCCACGGGCCTCTCCGAGATCGCCGATGAGAGCGTCGCCGTATAACGCTGCGGCCTCGGACTGATCAGCGCGTGGATCGTGCACCGTCACTTTCGCGCCCCGGCGGCGCAGAGACGCAACCACGTCAACGATGCCGGAATTTCTTAAGTCCGGAACATTCTCCTTGAAGGTGAGGCCGAGCACCAAAACGCGGTCGCCGTTAAGTCGTTGGGCGATTTCTCCGGCTACAAATTCCCCCATGAAATCGTTGATCCTTCGACCCGCGAGGATGATTTCGGGCTCGTACCCCACTTGTTTAGCGCGCCAAGCCAAATAGTACGGGTCAATGCCAATACAGTGGCCTCCCACCAGCCCGGGACGAAAATTTAGGAAATTCCATTTCGTCGCAGCGGCCTCAAGCACGTCGTAGCTCGATATATCGAGCTTGTGGAAAATACGCGTCACTTCGTTGATGAAGGCGATGTTGATATCCCGTTGGGCGTTCTCGATTACCTTTGCCGCTTCAGCAGTCTTGATATCGCGGGCAACGAAAACCCCGGCCTCTGTGATGCCGCCGTAAAGATCGGCAAGGGCCTTGGCGACCGCCGACGTTTGCCCAGCGACGACCTTGACAATCTTCTCTATGGCGTGCTCACGGTCCCCAGGGTTTATACGTTCCGGCGAATAACCGAGGAAGAAATCCTGGCCACATGAGAGACCTGAGGCCGATTCCAGGATGGGGCCGCAGATTTCTTCGGTAACCCCGGGGTAGACCGTGCTCTCGAAAACGACGACCGTACCGGCGCGTATGCATCGGCCGACGGTTTGCGCGGCACCCCGCACAAATCCGAGATCCGGCTGGTTGCTCTCGTTCACCGGCGTTGGCACGGTGACGATAAACAGATCGCTTCCCGCCATCTGGGCCGCGTCGTCGACAAGCGTAAGCGAACTCTCGCACAAAGTTTCGGCATCGATTTCACCGGTGCGATCGTCGTTGTCGCGCAGCTCCTTCACGCGGGCTGCGTCCTGGTCGTAACCGATGACTCGGTGCCGGCGGCGGGCCAAAGCGATCGCAAGAGGAAGGCCGACATAGCCTAGTCCGATCACAGATATGCGCTGGAACTCAAACGTCATAGAACGGACCTGAATCCGAAGGATTGCCTATTGATGCGTCCATCACTTTTCAGTAATTCCATTCGGCCAAATGAGAAAGTCAACACGTCCGCGCCACCTGCACAAGCCATTATGAACGAGTTTGTCGTTGATCGAGGCGTTTGCAATCTGGCCGTATCCGAAGGCACGCCTCGCCAAGGATGATAATCATGCCAGTCATCCGAACTCTGACCGACCGCATTGCAGCAGATCTCGGCGACAGGGTGATCCGACATCGTTGGCTCATTGTACTGGCGATGTTAGCGATTGCGGTGGCGGCGTCGAACGGCGTGCGTTATCTCGAGTTCTCGAACAATTATCGGGTATTCTTCAGCGAAAAAAACCCGGAATTGGTGGCTTTCGAGCAGTTTCAGAAGACGTATACGAAGAACGACAACATCCTTTTCGTTCTGCAAGCCAAGGAAGGGGAAATCTTCACGCCGCGGATCTCGGCCGCGATCGAAGCGTTGACCGACGAGGCGTGGAAGATTCCGTTCGCTATTCGGGTCGACTCGGTCACCAATTTTCAGCACAGCTGGGCTGACGGCGACGATCTCACGGTCGAGAATTTGGTTCGCAATGGCGCCGAGCTTGCGCCCGATATTCTCGTCCGCCGGCAGACGATCGCCCTCGCCGAGCCGTTGCTAAATGGCAACCTAATCGCGCCTGATGCCCGTACGACCGGCATCAACGTCACGCTGCAGTATCCAGAGCAAAGCCTGACCGAAATACCCGAGGCGGTTGGTTTCGCCCGTGGCCTGGCCGCCAAATTTCGGACTGATTACCCTGAACTGCGTGTCGTGCTCTCCGGCATTTCGATGCTCAATCACGCCTTCGCCGAATCCGGTCAAGCCGACGCGGTGACCCTAATTCCGATCATGTACGCGGTATTGATCGTTGTCATGATCATCGCCTTGCGCAGCGTTTGGGGTGGTTTGTCGACACTCTTGGTCATCGGATTTTCGACCGTATCCGCGATGGGTCTCGCCGGTTATGCCGGCATAAAATTGACGCCAATTTCGATCTGCGCGCCTACCATTATTCTGACCCTCGCGATCGCTGATTCGGTACATGTCCTGATGTCAATGCTCGAGCTCATGCGCGAGGGCAAGGACAAGTTGACCGCCTTAAAGGAGAGCATTTTCATCAACTTTCTGGCGGTCACAATCACCAGCTTGACGACGATCATCGGTTTCCTGACGCTCAATTTCTCCGACGCGCCGCCGTTCTGGGACTTGGGAAATATCACCGCGATGGGGATCGCGGCCGCCTGGATGTTTTCGCTGCTGTTCATGCCAGCTGTGGCGAGCCTACTTCCATTCCGGGTTAAAGTCCGAGCCGCTAGCACCCAGGTCCATGAAGGTGCTCTGGAACGCCTGGCTGGCTGGGTAGTTGCGCATTATCGGGCCGTTCTAATCGGCACCGGAGCACTGACCATTATCCTAATCGCCGCTGTGCCGACTCTTAAACTCGACGATTCCTGGGTGGAATACTTCGACCAAGGGATGACTTTCCGCAATGACACCGATTTCGCCACCAAGTATCTGAGCGGCCCTTACCCGATCGAATTCTCGATCAAGGCCGAAGAACCAGGCGGTATCAGCGAGCCGACATACTTGCAGAAATTGGAGACCTTCACCGCATGGCTCCGGACGCAACCGGAAATTCGCCACGTCTACAGCGTGACAGATATCTTTAAGCGCCTGAACAAGAACATGCACGGCGACGATTCTGACTGGTATGTCATCCCCGATCAGCGCGATTTAGCCGCCCAATACTTGGTGCTCTACGAGTTATCGCTGCCTTATGGCCTGGACCTCAACGACCGGATGAGCATCGACAAGAGTGCAACCCGAGTGACCGCAACCCTCGACGACGTATCGACGGTCGAGGTCCGTGATTTCATCGGCCGCGCTGAGGGGTGGCTGGCGAAAAACGCGCCGAGCCACATGCATGCCTCGCCAACCGGTTCGCCGGTCATGTTCTCGTATATCTCGCAGCGAAACATCGAGAGCATGCTGCGGGGTAATCTTTTCGCCGTGGTTCTGATTGCGGCTGTTATGGCACTCAGCTTGCGTAGCTTACCGCTCGGCATACTGAGTCTTGTTCCCAACGCTGTACCCATCCTCATGACCTTTGGGGTATGGGCCCTGACTGTGGGCCAAGTGGGCATGGCTGCAGCCACCGTTTCCGCGACATCGCTAGGGATCATCGTCGATAACACCGTCCATTTTATGACCAAGTATTTGCGCGCGCGGCGTGACCGTGAATTCGGTCGACCGAAAGCAATCCGCTATGCGTTCCGTATGGTGGGCGCCGCGATCGCGGCGAACGCGGCGATTCTGGCCTTGGGCTTCGCCGTTCTGGCCGCCTCAACCTTCCGGATCAATGCGGAACTGGGACTATTGACCGCTCTGGCGATTATCATTGCGCTTGCCGTTGACTTCCTTCTTTTGCCAGCACTCCTGTTGATTGGATACGAAAAGGAAAAAGCACATGCCAGGGTCTAGAATCTTGCTGGTCACGCCGAAATGTGCGCGCGTTGTACTTAGCAATATAGTGTTGGGATTAGCAGCGATGTTTGTCAATTTGAACGTTTGCCTGGCAGCGACCCTCGAGGAAAAGGGTTATGAAATTGCCGCGCGCAGCGACCGAAGTGACCGTGGATTCGGTGACAGCAAAGTCAACCTCAAGATGATTCTTCGGAACGCAGCAGGGGCTGAGGCTACCCGGACTCTGGAATTTCGAACTCTTGAAATCCCTGACGAGGACGTCGGCGACAAGAGTCTGATCATTTTCGATACGCCACGCGACATCGATGGGACAGCGCTCCTATCGCACGCTAAAATTCTTGAGGCCGACGATCAATGGCTCTATTTGCCAGCGCTCAAACGGGTAAAGCGAATCTCTTCGGTCAACAAGTCCGGTCCATTCATCGGCAGCGAGTTCGCCTTCGAGGATTTCACCGCGCTTGAATTGAATAAATGTTCTTACAAGTTCCTTCGCGAGGAGGCATGCGGCGAGCTCGCCTGCGACGTCATCGAACGCTTTCCGCGCTACGAGTATTCCGGATACACGCGTCTCGTTACCTGGATTGACACGGAGGTTTTCCAAATCCGTAAGGTCGCGTTCTATGACCGCCGCGGGGATCCGCTAAAGACGCTCACGCTGGAGGGTTACAAGAATTACGAGGGAAATTTTTGGCGGGCCCATAGGCTAGCCATGGTCAACCACCAGACAGGCAAGAGTACCGATCCGATCTATGGCGACTACACATTCGGCGCCGGCCTGAACGACAACGATTTCGTCAAGGGTGTGTTGAAACGCGTTCGTTAAACCGCGGCGTTCAATTTTTCCGCGTAAACGACCAGCGTAAGCCTATCGGCGCGATGAAGGTGGTGACTACGGCGGTCACTACGATGGCGGAGAATACGCTATCGGGAATGGCGCCGACCGCCTTGCCAATGCTGGCGAAGACGAGTCCCTCGACTCCGCTCGGCGCCAAGCCGAACCCGAGGTGGCGCCAATCAACTTCGCCGGCGGCGGCCAGGCCGGCAAAAAGGTTGCCCACAAACAAAACGCCGCACATGGCCACGACCAACACCACCGTGCCGGGCTCCAGCAAGGCGCTTAAGTTTACCTGCATGCCCATGAGCACGAAGAATACAGGGGCGAAAATCGATTCGAACGACCGTAGAAGATTTTCAAGGGAGGGGCCAGGGTCGGAAAAGCGGCGGAATTTATCCTCGCTCAGAATCAAGCCGGCGGCGAAGGAGCCGACAATTGCCTCGAGGCCGATGAACTCGGTGAGCCAAGCCAAGACGCACAAGAGAAACATCGGAAAAACCACTCTGTAGGTATGGGGATCCAGAAAACGGAATACGGCGACGCCCATCTCGGCCAAGCGATCTCCGTACAACAACACGACGGTAAAAAAGACCGCAGAAAGTGCGCAAACCGATACGATCTTACTTCCATCCACATGACCAGAAGTCACCAAGCCGACAACGACGGTCAACACAATGATCGCGAGAACGTCGTCGATGAACCCTGCCGACAGAATGAACCGCCCTTCCGGGCTCGTGTCCTGGCCCATTTCATCGAGGATACTCGCGGTGATACCGATCCCCGTGGCGGACATAATCACGCCGACAAAAAGATGAGTCTCTATGGATTCGTCGGGCAACAGAACATGGGCCACGGCGAGGCCCAGAAGAAGCGGCGCGACAACGGCGACGGCGGCGACCGGCAGTGTCTTTCCACCTAGCGCACGCATGTCATCAGTGCTTGTGTGCAGCCCCGCCAACGATAGCAGCAACAGCACCCCCAAATGGGAAAACAGCCACAGTGCGATACCGCCGACCACGTAAAGTGCTCCCCTTTCGCCGGTCATCGCGCTACTGAGTTTTTCGGGAACGCTCGCCAATTCCCCAGGCGAGGCTACTTTCTCGGTTGCATCTGCAAGAGAAAGGCCAGTGTGCCACACTTCGGCGAAAACGTGGCCGAGTACATCTAAGTGCATGATCATGACAAATATCGGTGGGCCAAACCAATAGCCTAGATTGCCGATGATGATGCCGACGGCGATTTCGCCAACAATGCCAGGTTGGCCTATTCCCTGCGCCAACCAACGGCCTACCGTACCAGCGAGAAAGACAATTGCCGTAACGAGGATGACGTAGGTGAACGCATTTGCGTGACCGGCGAAATCCCCTGGCATCGGTTACCCGGTTGGGGAAACGAGGCGGTTTGGGTCAGCCAACATCATTGTGCGGCTTCAGGTTCCCATGAGTGGGCATCACGCCAGGTTCCAGCGACCTGGCTGATCGTCAGCAACCGCGCGAGTGTCGCGCGGCGTTCAGATTCGTGCTGTGCCATGTCGGCTGAACCTTGTTCGCCGAATAGTCGCGCAGCGACCGTGTGGTGGAAAAGCGCCTTCTCCACGTTGACCTCTACGCCCGCACCAGCTTCGTACATCGACGCCAATTGTTGATGACTAGCCGCATCGCCCTGGGATGCCGCTGTTTCCATGAGTTCACGTGCCTTATTTAAATCTCTTGGCAGTCCGTCGCCGCTCCAATAAAGCTGCGCAAGTTCCCGGCTGGCGAGATAGACGCCAGCGGCGGACGCGGCTTCAAGTTTTTCGAGCGCGGCACTCACACTGCGCGCGACGCCCCGACCGTCGAGATATGCACGTCCCAGAGCCCGCACAGCAAATCGATACCCGGCGTCAGCAGCCGATTGGTATTCAGCGAAAGCGTTGGCGTAATCCTTCGATTTGTCTAGGGCACGTGCGAGTTGGTAGCGCAGCCGCGGCGTATCCGGTGAAGTTGTGATCGCCTCGGTACAAACCTCCGCTGCCTTGATACCGTCGACGAAGTCAAAGGCGATACCGGGACCCTTAAGGTCCACGTCAAAGGGATCGCCAGCCATTTGGTCACAGCGCGACACGGGGTCGTCGGCAACCTCGGCCGCAACCACCGTCCGCGTGTCGGCCAAAAAGAATCGTTTCCGGTCGGCGGGAGGAAGCATGCGAGTCGCCAAGGTCTTGGCGTAGGCGTGCAGGGTTGCCAGATCCGCGTTCCACAAGCCGGTTTTATCAATCCACAGGCGGGCGGTGCCATCGTCGGAAGCGGTCACCACTCGGTTGCCGGTGGGACTGAACGCGGCGGCGTTAACACGGTCCACGTGTCCTCTCAGCAAGCTGATTTCGGCGCCAGTTGCGGCGTCCCACAACCGCGCTGTACCGTCGGCCGAGGCAGTGATCACGCGATTGCCCCTGCTGTCGAAAACCGCTGAAAGTACGGCGTCCTCGTGTCCACGCATGATCGCACCTGGCTCAGCCGTGGCGGTGTGCCAGATTCGTGCCGTATGGTCGTTGGACGCGGTGACAACGAAATCCCCAGAAGGGCTAAAACTGGCGGCGTTGATGCCATGCTGATGACGGGCTACAACGCTAAGTTCGATTCGCTTGACCGGGTCCCAAAGCCGCGCCGTCCGGTCACGGGACGCGCTCAGCAGGCGGTCGCCCGACGGACTGAACGTCACCGCTTCGACAGCACCCTTGTGACCTTCCAGAACCGCCTCCTCGACTCCGGTCCGGGTGTTCCAAAGACGTACCGTGCGATCGTCGGACGCTGCTGCAATAAGATCACCCAACGGTGACAACACGGCCGCGTTAATTCGCGCCTTGGGTCCTTTGAGGGCCAGGGTTTCCCGACCGGTTTCAGCGTTCCACAGCCGTACAGTCTTGTCATACGAAGCGGTAACGATGTGTTCTCCCACATTGTCGAAGGCTGCCTCGGCGACTTGATCTCCGTGCCCTCGTAGAACCGCCGTCGGTTCCCCGGTCTCGGCATCCCATATGCGCGCGGTTTTATCTTTGGACGCGGTTACGATCCACTGTCCGTCAGGACTGAATTCGGCGAAATTGACGTAGTGCTCATGGCCGGCAAGGACGATGGAACTGGTATCCCGGGCAATGCTCCATATTCGCGCCGTGCGGTCGACGGAAGCAGTGACGAGGCGTTTCCCGTCAGCCGAAAATGCCGCTGAAACCACCCAATCGCCGTGCCCCACCAGCGCGGCGATCGGCGAACCCGTTTCGGTATCCCAAATACGTGCCGTGCCGTCGGCGGATGTGCTGACTACTAGCTCTCCGGAGGGCGAGAACGTGGCATCGGTAACTTTCTCCCGATGCCCGCGCATGTCCGCCAGCGGAGCGAAGTCGCGGGTGTCCCACAACCGAACATCGCCGTCGAATGATCCGGTTACCAAGAGATCGCCGGAGGAATCGAACGAGACACTCGTTACCCGGGCTACGTGACCCTCGAAGCGTGCCAAAGGCGTGCCGTTGGCAGCGTCCCAAATGCGCGCGGTGCCATCCTTCGACGCAGTTGCCACGCGGTCGCCTGAGGGCGAGAACGCGGCCGCTAGGATTTGGCCATCGTGACCCGTCATGATCGCAATTTGCGCCCCGCTTCGGGCGTCCCAGACCCGTGCTGTGCCATCCCATGATGCGGTCAGAACGCGCTCGCCCGATGAATCGAACATGGCCACGTTTACGCGTTCCTCGTGGCCGGTCAATGTCACGATTTCACTGCCGTCCGAAGCATTCCAGACGCGCGCGGTACGGTCCCGCGACGCCGTCAACACCCTGTCGCCCGAGGGCGAAAACGACGATTTCATCACCCAATCGTCGTGACCAAAAAGGATCGCTTGTTGGCCACCCGTTCGCGCATCCCACAATGTCGCGGTCTGGTCGCGCGAGGCAGTGACCAAACGATCTCCAGTCGGGTCGAATGCGATCGACAGGAGATCGCTTTGGTGTCCGTCCAAGCGCATCAACCGCCGACCGGTCGCGGCGTCCCAAACCCCGATCATGTTGTCGTAGCCTGCGGTGGCGACCCGGTCTCCGCTAGGACTGAAAACGGCATCGACAACCTCGCGTGTGTGTCCGCGCAAGGTGATGGCGCCATGTTGGCCAATCTCCCGGGCAAGGGAAAATAACAGGTTCACTGCCTCCGGCACGACAGGTCGGTCAGGGTCCGACATGTCGCCGGGAAGCGCCTCGAGAGTAAGCGCGAGCGCCGTTTCCGAGTCACCTTTGGCCAATTCATCTCGTGCGGCGCCGATCAAATAGCGGGACTGCGTTCGCAAGGCCGCGTCAGCGATCTCTCTGGCTCGGCTGGCCTCGTTCTCTGCCGACGTCCGTGCTTCCAGCTGCTGGGTGGCCTCTGCCGCCGCCTGCTGAAAGTCGTCCTCAGATTTCTGGGCTCGTTGCTCTGCATCTTGCCATTGCACGAATAGCCACATCGCTGCGCCAGCGGAAGCTACCGCCAGTACCCCTGCGAGAGCCGCGATTCCTCGCTCTGACATTAGGCCGCGCCCCGCGGTTGGGCGCGTATACATCGCGTGTGTTTCATCTTGATCAACCGAGACATTCTGGCTGAAAGATTACATACGGATTCCGATCGGGCAAGGGTTGGATTCAAGACTGGTCGTCCCCTGCGAGCGCCGTTTCCAACAGGGGCACCACCTGTTTCCAGTCGCCGATGATTCCGATGTCGGAAAAATCAAAGATCGGTGCATCTGGGTCGTCGTTTATGGCGACGACCGTGCCGGCGCCGCGAATGCCGACCGCATGATTGAACTTGCCGCTCAGGCCGATGGCAACATACAGGCGGGGCGAGATTGCAATGCCGGTGATTCCGAGTTGGCGGGCGCGGGGGAGCCATCCCCGGTCGGTCACCTTGCGCGTCGCTGCCAGCTCCGCGCCGAGGCGTTCTGTCAGCGGATTTAAGGCGCCATAGTCCTCCGGCGCGACACCGGTCCCGATGCCGACAACTACATTGGCGTTGGCCAGAATATCAATATCGTCGTCTCGTTCCTCGGCCAAGGTCTTGATTCGGCTGCGTCCGGTCGCGGCGCGGCAGGTTACGTCTGCTAATGCATTCCGCGGCTTAAGAAGCGCCAAGGCGCCGGGGCGGACTGTCGCCATTTGGATTGGCGAAGAGGCATGAATCGCCGCGACGCATTGGCCTCCGAACGCCGGCTTCCAGGCGATCAGGCGGCTCTTCTCCACGGAGAGCTCGATGGCGTCACCAGTTAACCCGACATTCAGCCGTGCTGCCAGGCGTCCCGCGGCTTCTCGGCCCCATAGTGTGCCCGGTGCCAGGATCGCCCATGGCGCTGTCGCTTGGGCCCATTCCCCAGCCGCCTTGGCGAGGTCTTCCGCGTTGCTGGCGTCGGCGAAAACGATGTTCTCGTCGATGCCCCAGGATCCCAATCGCGCGGTGTCGTCACGGAAGGCCGACAGCGCGGCGACCTTGCCTTCAATCTCGGCGGCGAGACTCGCGGCGCCACCGCAAAGCTCGCGGTTTAATCGTTCCCGTCCGGGCTCTAGCAGCACAGCGACGGTCAATTCGCCCGCGCGCGACGTCGCGTTTACCTGGCCGGAGAGTTGCTGCGGCGCGCCGTCAAGCACACCGCGATCACGCAGTACCGATGCCAACTCGTAAACCTGCTGGGCCAACGGGCCGGTGAGAATTTTCCGATCGCGCGACGTGGTCGTGGCGCGTACCTCGCCGACACGCGTTAGGCTCCCGGCAAATCCCCAAGGACCTGATCCCAATTCGGTCGCGGTGACGACCCGAATACGACTCGCAGACACCGCGCCGCAGACATCGGGCGCTGCTTTTGCTGGTGCGCATAGGCGTTCCGCCACCGCCAACACTGCTGGCGGCGCGACCTCGGCCTCGGCCCAGCCGTCGTCCCGTTCGCAGCGTACCCGGAGCCCGCCGTTGGTCATGATCAGTTCCCGCACCGCGCAAAGAAATGGATATCCCAACAGCTCGGCCACGGCTGGACCCACCTGGCCAGTCTCGGCATCGACCGAATTTCGGCCGACCAATATCACATCGAAGGTGCTTTCCCGTTTTACCGCTACTGCCAAAGCGCGCGCGGTGGCCAAGGTGTCCGATCCGGCAAACGCATCGTCACTGATCAAAATCCCCGATCCAGCGCCGCACGCAATTGCCTCGCGCAGCACCTCGGACGCCGATTCTGGCCCCAGAGTGAAGACCGTGCAGGAGCCGCCAAATTCGCGCGCGAGCTCGATCCCCTTGGTCACGGCGCGCCTGCAGTAAGGGTTCATGCCCAAGGGCACGCCGTCTCGCTGCAGTCGGCCGTCGGTGGTCAAGGTAAAGTCCTCGAAATTGGGGATCTGCTTGATCAGAACGGCGATTTCGAGTGGCTCAGCCATGTCTGTGAATTCCTTTTCCTCGGTATCACGCGGGCGTGAATGGCATCCCGTTGATTTGGTTTTCGCCAACGGCTAGTAATTCGTGCCCTGCAACGAGGGGAAAAAATTAAAGCTTCAGGAGAACCACCATGAACGACAACGTCAAGGCTATTCCCGACGGGTTTCACACACTTACACCGCATATCGCTCTTAGCCCGACTTCCGCAACTCG
>JAAXGF010000227.1 GCA_012267605.1 Alphaproteobacteria bacterium
GAGTTGCGGAAGTCGGGTTAGCACGTTCAGTGACGCCATAGAGGTGTATTGCTTAAATTTCCGGCAGACTGCTCTAACTCAGCTGCATCAGCTGCGATCAGCCACCGAATGCCTAGAGATTCGCTGGACCGGACCGCTAGACGGTTGCGAGAAAAAAAGCCCAAAAGCATCGTGTGGTTACGCAGCATCGAACATTTCGCCAACACCAAAGTTGATCCCCTTGCCATTCGGAATAGTATCGCCCGATGAGCCATTTCTTCGCCATCGTCCGCCGCGACGTGCGGCTCGCTTTAAGTCGGGGGAGCGACACTGGTACGGTGGTAGTGTTCTTTGTTCTTACAATCACACTGTTTCCCCTGGGGGTTGGCCCGGAACTCAACATCCTCGCGCGCATCGCCGCTGGCACCATATGGGTGGCGGCGCTGCTCGCGGCGATGTTGTCGATGGACAGCCTATTTCGTGCGGATCACGAGGACGGGAGCCTCGACCTGCTGGCACTTGGCCCGCTACCGGCAGAGATTCTGGTGCTGGCGAAGTGCCTCGCGCATTGGCTCACCACCGGTGTGCCACTGGTCGCCGCCGCGCCCGTGCTCGCCGTGCTGCTGAACATGGATGCCGAGGGATTCGCTGTGCTGGTGATTTCTATGCTCCTGGGGACACCGGCGCTTAGCCTTATCGGCTCGGTTGGCGCCGCCCTGACCGTCACGCTCAAACGTGGCGGTGTATTGCTAAGTCTACTCGTGTTGCCTCTTGTCACCCCTGTGCTTATATTCGGCGTTTCCGCCATCGACGCCGCCATCGGCGGTCTCGGGCCGCGCCCGCACCTTTTCCTTTTGGGCGGATTGTTTCTCGCGGCACTGGCGTTATGCCCTTGGGCAAGCGCGGCGGCCTTACGCCTATCGTTGGAGTAGTCCCCATGGTGGTAGTGGACCTGGCACGAAAGCCACAGCACCGCAACGATCCGGTTCATGCACCGCTACGCTAACCCGGCTCGCTTCATGCGGTATTCCGGCGCCATCCTGCCGTTCGCGGCGGGGCTCACGGCGCTGCTTATTGGTACCGGCCTTTACCTCGGTCTGTTCGTCGCACCCGCCGATTACCAACAGGGCGAAAGTTACCGCATCATATTCGTGCACGTGCCATCGGCGTGGCTGGCCCTGTTCGTCTACACGAATATGGCGATCGCCAGCGCGGTGGCGCTAATCTGGAAGCACCCCTTGGCCGACGTGGCGGGGCGGGCATGCGCACCAATCGGTGCCGCCTTCACGGTATTGGCGCTGGTTACCGGATCGCTGTGGGGCAAACCGATGTGGGGAACATGGTGGGTGTGGGATGCGCGGCTAACTTCGGTGTTAATTCTTTTTTTTCTCTATCTCGGTTATATCGCCCTGGCCGACGCCTTTGACGACCCGGCGCGCGGCGCCAAAGCCGCCGCAATTCTTGCGCTGGTTGGCTTTGTTAACGTACCTATCATCAAGTATTCCGTGGATTGGTGGAACACCTTACATCAGCCGGCGACGATCAGCCAGTTGGGCGCTCCGTCGATACATCCCTCGATGATGATCCCGTTGCTGCTAATGGCGGTTGGGTTCACCACGTATTTTGTGACCGTGCTGATATTGCGCATGCGGGCGGAAATCATCGGCCGCAAGATACGCACGATGCAGCTTCTTCAGGTTCAGAAGAAAAGCACGCCCTCGGCGAACGTGGACGGGCCTCCGGCGGCGCCTGCCGCAGAGTCCCCGAGTTAATGCTGGAAACCGGATTGGGCAGCATTACATTAAGAGACTAACCGGATCACCCCGGCGCGTGAGCGCTGGAGCTAGCTTTACACGGGTGTGGGAAAACAATGTCTGATTTTTGGGCCATGGGTGGTTACGCGGTGTATGTCTGGCCAGCCTATGCAATTGTTGGACTGGTCATGGTCGGGCTCTTGCTAATGAGTTGGCGTGGTCTCAAGTCCAAGGAGGCGGCACTCGCAACCCTGCGCTGTGATTCCCCGGCCAAGAACGGGGCTGCCAACGATCCGGACGACCAGGGTCAACGCTCATGACTCGCAAGCGTCGGCGTCTGATGTTTGTTGCCACTGGCATGGTTGTGCTCGCTGCCGCGGCCGGGCTGGTATTGACCGCATTCGAGGACAATCTGGTTTTTTTCCACAGCCCCACCGATGTCGGAGAAAAGGGCATACCAGAGGGCAAGCGGTTTCGCCTTGGCGGGTTGGTCGAGGAGAATAGCGTGCACAAGACTGACGGTGGCTTGACCGTGGCGTTTCGTGTCACCGACTTGTCCAACGCCATACCAGTCACATATAAGGGGCTCTTGCCCGACCTATTCCGCGAGGGCCAGGGCGTGGTTGCCGAAGGTGTTCTCAATCAGGAAGGTGTTTTCGAGGCTGCCGAGGTGTTGGCCAAACACGACGAAAACTACATGCCCCCCGAGGTCGCTGAAGCATTGAAGAAATCAGGCTATTGGCAAGAGAAAGCCGCCGAGTGATTCCCGAAATCGGACAGTACGCACTTATTCTGGCCCTTCTGGTCGCATTGACCCAGGGCACATTGCCCTTGATCGGCGCTCACCGGGGTGATGCCGACTGGATGGCATTGGCGCGGCCCGCGAGTTTCGCCCAGTTCCTCTTCGTTGCCACGGCCTTCGGCTGTCTGACCCACGCTTACGTCACTTCGGATTTCAGCGTTCTAAACGTGGCGCAAAACTCCCATACCGCGAAGCCGATGCTGTACAAGATTTCGGGCGTGTGGGGCAATCACGAGGGTTCGCTCCTCTTGTGGGCCCTGATTCTCGCGGTTTACGGACTCGCGGTCGGCGCCTTCGGCACCAATTTGCCGGCACCGTTGCGTGCCCACGTACTTGCCATCCAAGCGCTCGTCTCAGTGGGTTTTCTGGCATTTACGATTTTTACCTCGAATCCGTTCGAGCGGCTTGACCCGGCTCCGCTCAACGGCAGCGACCTCAACCCGCTGCTGCAGGATCCTGGGTTGGCGTTTCACCCACCGTTCCTTTATCTCGGCTACGTCGGATTTTCCATGGCATTTTCCTTTGCCATCGCGGCCCTCTTGGAAGGCCGCGTCGACGCCGCCTGGGCGCGCTGGGTACGACCCTGGACTTTGACCGCCTGGTGTTTCCTGACCATCGGTATCGCGATGGGAAGCTGGTGGGCCTACTACGAACTGGGGTGGGGTGGTTTTTGGTTTTGGGATCCAGTGGAGAACGCCTCGTTCATGCCTTGGTTGGCCGGCACGGCGCTGCTTCACTCGGCTATCGTTTGTGAGAAGCGTGATGCCTTGAAGAGCTGGACCATCCTACTTGCCATTATCACCTTTTCGCTCAGTCTATTAGGGACGTTCCTGGTTCGCTCCGGCGTGCTCACCTCGGTACACGCCTTCGCAACTGATCCGACGCGGGGCGTATTCATCCTCGGCTTTCTGGTGTTTGTCGTCGGCGGATCGCTGCTGCTCTACGCCGTGCGTGCACCAGCTATGAAGACGGGCGGACTGTTCGCGCCGATCTCCCGGGAAGGCAGCCTGGTGGTCAACAATTTGTTGCTGTCTACGGCTTGCGCGACCGTTTTCCTTGGCACCATGTATCCGTTGTTCCTTGATGCGTTGGGTGGTGACAAGGTTTCGGTGGGGGCGCCCTATTTCACCGGCACCTTCGCACCCTTGATGACACCGTTGCTGATGCTCACGGCGATAGGGCCGATGATGTCATGGAAGCGAGCCGATCTGCCGGGCGTTTTGGGGCGGCTCAAGCTGGCGCTAATTGCGGCACTGGCGGTCGCTGTGCTGATCTGGGCGTTCACCAGCGGTTCCTCGCCGCTCCCCGCCTTCGGCATTGGGCTGGCCGCCTGGCTCATCGCGGGCGCGCTGACCGGCCTTGCAGAACGCATGAAATTGGGTCGCGCGCCGCTCCGCGAATCGTGGAATCGTGCGGTCCATTTGCCACGTTCAGCGTACGGCATGGCCATCGCGCACGCCGGGCTTGGGGTCGTCCTTGCCGGCATCGTGGCCTCGCAGTCATGGCAGGCGGAATCGATTCAGCTGATGCGGGCGGGAGACGTTGCCGAGGTCGCCGGGTACGAGTTCAAATTGCTCGGTGTGCGCCAGGAGCAGGGCCCCAACTACGAGAGTCAGCGGGCCGAAATTTTGGTCACCGAGAATGGTGATATGGTTGCACGGCTTTTCCCGGAGAAACGTCACTATCCCGTACAAGACATGCCGACCACGGAAGCCGCCATTCACAGCACCTGGTTCGCCGATCTATACGCCGTGATCGGCGACGAGAACCCACACGACGGAGATGGCAGCAGTTGGAACACGCGCATCTATCATAATCCGTTGGTCCCGTGGATTTGGCTGGGCGGCATCGTGATTATGATCGGCGGCGCGATAAGCTTGTCCGACCGACGCCACCGAGTCGGCGCGCCTACCCGCGCTCGTCGCTTGCGAACGACTGCGGCGGAAGCCGCCTAGGCCACGGCGGATATTTCAGCGGTGCAGATTTCCCAATTGCGGTTCGTCTTGCCGGTGGCGGTGTTCGCAGTTGTTGCCGCTGCTCTGGGTGTTGGCCTGACACTGGATCCGAAGCGCGTCCCTTCACCATTGATAGATAAGCCGGTGCCGGAGTTTTCCTTGCCGCCGGTGACCGAGGAAGGCGAGGGATTGGCCAGCACCGATTTGCAAGGCCAAGTGACTCTGGTCAATTTTTTCGCGTCGTGGTGCGTCTCGTGCCAAGTGGAGCACCCGTTGTTGAATCGACTGACCGAGGAAGACATCGTTCCCGTCTATGGCATCAATTGGAAGGATGAACCGGCCAACGCGCTCAGATGGCTCAAAGCCCTTGGCGACCCTTACGCACGCAAGGGCTCCGACGTTTCCGGCCGCGTCGGTATTGATTGGGGGGTATACGGATTGCCCGAATCCTACCTGATCGACCGGCACGGGCGCATCGCCTACAAGCACATTGGACCGATCACCGAACGGGATCTCGACAACACCATTCTGCCGTTGATCGAAAGGCTGCGCGGATGAGGTTTTCGACCGCCATTGGCCTTTCCCTGGCATTGTTTTTCCTTGCGGGCGCCCCGCCGGTCTTCGCCATTGGCGCCGGCGAAGCGTTGGACGACCCAGCCCTCGAACAACGTGCCCGCGAAATCGGCAAGTCGTTGCGCTGCCTGGTTTGCCAAAATCAATCGATCGATGATTCCGACGCCGAGCTGGCCCAAGACCTCCGTCGTTTGGTGCGAGAGCGCTTGAGCGCCGGCGACAGCGACGACGCAATTTTTGACTACGTCGTATCGCGCTACGGTGACTTCGTGCTTTTGAAGCCACCCTTCAAGCCCGCCACCTATGCCCTTTGGTTCGGGCCGGGAGTGGTGCTTCTGCTTGCCGGTGCCGGAGCCTTTGTTTACTTGCGCAACCAGTCTCGGCGCCGAACCGCGGACGCCGATTTGACCGAGGCCGAGCGCCAGCGCCTCGAAGGTTTGCTCGAAGACGATTGAGCGATGCTGTTGTTCTTAATCCTCGGGGCCATGACCATTCTGGCCATTGCTTTCCTGGTGCTGCCGTTTCTGCGCCGGGTTGAACCGCCAGCCCCACGCCAGGCGCACGATCTCGCAGTCTACCGTGATCAACTGCGCGAATTGGAGGTGGATGTCGCCAGTGGCCTGATGGGCGGGGAACAGGCTGCGGCCGCCCGGATCGAGATTGAACGCCGCATTCTGTCGGCGGCCGCCCAAGATAAGGGCGATACGGCGCGCCGGGCCGATCCGTGGCGCACGCGGATAATCGCCGCGTTCGTCGTCGCGGTCACTGTTCCGATCGCCGGTGGCGGCATCTATCTGGCCTATGGATCACCCGAACTAAGCAATCGGGTCGCCTCGGTAGCGACGCAAACGCCGGAATCTGCGCACGCGGATGCGGGCGATGAAACCGATATGGGAACCATGATCGGTCGCCTTTCGGCCCGCCTGGCCAAAAATCCCGACGATATCGAAGGATGGATATTGCTGGCCCGTTCCCACGGCTTTCAGGGCCGTTTCGACCTGGCCGTCGAGGTGCTCAACAATGCGATCGACCGTATCGGCCGACAACCTGACCTCATCGCAGCGCTCGGCGAGGCATTGGTTTCAGGCTCCCAGGGAAATGTTGGCCCCGACGCCGTGGCGCTGTTCAAGGAAATTCTCGAACACGAACCTGGTCATCCTGCAGCCCATTATTACATCGGGCTTGCTGAGGCCCGTGGAGCCCGCCCGCGCGAAGGACTCGACCGATGGATAGAGTTGGCCAAAAGCGCGCCCGCCGACGCGGTTTGGCTTCCCGGCCTGAGACAACAGATTACCGTCCTGGCCGGCGAAATCGACGCCGATATCAGCGCTGAGCTCGCCGCTATTCCGCAGCCGCAAACTCCAATTCAAGCCCCATTGGGACCAACCGCCGAGGATGTCGCTGCGGCCGGTGAGATGTCGGAGGCGGACCGAGCAACGATGATCCGCGGCATGGTCGAACGATTGGCCCAAAGGCTTGAAGAAAACCCGGACGATGCAAAGGGTTGGCGCCGCCTAGCCCGCTCGTACCGCGTGCTCGGGGAGGACGACAAAGCCCGTGAGGCGATGGCCAGGGCGGAGGCGGCGACATCAGACACACCACCACCAGGTCCTACGGCGGATGACATAGTGGCTGCCGGCCAGATGTCGGCGGCGGATCGCATGGAGATGATCCGAGGCATGGTGGCGCGTCTTGCCGAAAAGCTCGAAGAAAATCCCAACGACGCGGATGGTTGGCGCCGTCTCGCCCGCTCGTATCAAGTTCTGGGCGAGAATGAAAAAGCCCGTGAAGCGATGAAGCGCGCCGAAGCACTAGAATAGGAGCGGCGGTGAGTACAGTGATAGAGTGCCGTCTGAGTTGTTAAGCTGCCTTCAACACCACAACGCGAATTAGATCTTTTTTAACCGCGAAAATTGGTTGGCGTAATAGTCACGTCATTATCCATCGTCGAAAAAACTGTTGGCCCGTGAGGCCATCGAACGGGTGGGACATCCCGACGAAAATGCTTGCCCCACCCGACCGATGAATACGACGCGTAACGGTGCTTATTAACGATTGAGCGCTGCGGCGATCGTATCGAAAACATTGGCGAGATTTTCACCCACAGCGTCTAAAGGACCAATTACCGCCATCCCGACGCCCGAAGAGATGAGGGCGTATTCAATTTGTGCCGCACCGGTCTCGTCCTCCGAGAACTCCTTAATCATCGCGAACACCTTATTAACCCGACTTCCGCAACTCGGCACGCGTTTCGGCTAATGTGACGATTTTCCGGCCCGGAAAGTGGCGGATTTCCGGGCTTTGCTTCTCCAGAACGGCGTGTAGTGCCGACCTACCCCCTTGATCTGGCTGGCAAAGC
>JAAXGF010000382.1 GCA_012267605.1 Alphaproteobacteria bacterium
GGCAGCGCGCTGGCTGTCGTTGATCTCGCCGAGATAGAGAATGTGGCGCTGAACGACCCGGCGGCCGCGGACCCGGACGTTCTCCACCACGCTCCAGTAGCGGTGCTCCTTGCCGTCTTTGAAGCGTCTCTTGCAGCGCACGAACATGGGCAAAGCGTCCGGTGCTTTGCCAGCCAGATCAAGGGGGTAGGTCGGCACTACACGCCGTTCTGGAGAAGCAAAGCCCGGAAATCCGCCACTTTCCGGGCCGGAAAATCGTCACATTAGCCGAAACGCGTGCCGAGTTGCGGAAGTCGGGATAGATGACTGCGGTTTCGTTACCTTTGGTGGTGGAATTCTGGAGTGCGATTTGTTCGTTCCCATTGGCCCCCTAGTGGACGGAAGCGGAAACTGGATCGTTACACTGTTTGACGATGTTGATGATACTGACAGTCCTGACGAGATATTCTTGCCCGGCTCCATTATCGCATTCGGCGACGATATCAGCTTGATCAGCCAAACCAAAATTCCTGAACCCGCCACCCTGGCTCTTTTGGGCGCCGGTTTGGCCGGATTGGGATACTTGCGGCGGCGCCGGAAAGAGTAAAAGAAGCCTGCAGAAATACCTTCAAATGCCCGGTGGCGCCAGAACGGTGCCACCGATCGTTTTCTTGCCTTCTCGTAAAGTCAACATTGACGCTGGAATTGATCTCCCGTCCACTTGGATATGGCGACCGAATTTCACCGCGGTTTGTAAACGACTTATCTCGTGGCGTAATTTTGTTGGCGTGTGGGTGGCTTTGACGATACGAAAACGATTTCTGGTGTGATTGGTGGTAGGGTGGCATCGCAACCGGTTTCAATCGAACAGCATGACGAATTTTAGAATCCTGTCCCGGATTGGTCGTTGCTTTTTCCCGTGGATGACATCGGTTGCCCGCTTGACGGGGCGTGGGGGAATTCTGCTCGTGGTTCTTCCTTTGATTCTTGTTGGATGCGATCAGTCCGTGCCCGCTCTCCCGGACATCCCGCAAATCGAATTCACTACCGACGACATGTTGGTTCGCAAACAGCTGGCAAAGGCCAAGGAGAAACTTCGGAAGCAACCGAGTGATGCCGAAGCAAATGGTGCGTTGGCGAAAGTCCTACACGTTTATCAATGGTACGATGCGGCGTCAGTGCTGTACCGGCGCGCGCGCTTGCTCGACCCGAAGGAACCTCAATGGGCCATCTCCATGCGTTGCTCTTCGCGAAACTCGGGCAAGCGGACGAAGCGATGGCGGCCTTGCGGGAAGTTGTGAAGCTCGAGCCCCATCGTCATTGGTCTACGGAGAAGCTCGCGGAGTTGCTGCTCGCGTCCGGAGCAACCAAAGAAAGCCAAGCGCTTTATGAGAACCTAGTTGTCCACTATCCGAACTGGGCACCCGGCCATTATGGATTTGGGCAACTCCTATTGCGGGCTGGGGAAGTCCGTCCGGCCATAGAGCATTTGGAACAGGCGGTCGCGATCGAAGAGAGGTTTGGCGCGGCCCACTACGCCCTTTCAATGGCCTATCGGCAACACGGGAATTCACAAAAGGCCAAAACCCATTACCAAATCGTGGAAAGCGTTCCCCGGTTTCCGCAGTCGGTCGTCGACCCGCTTCGAATGGAAATCATAAACCTGGACTTAGGCCAAAACGCGTCGATCAAACGGGCAAATGAGTTTACCAAACAGGGACGTCCAAGAGAAGCCGCCCGTGAACTTGAGAAAGCGGCAAAGAGCCGTCCCGACAATGTGACAACGCGGGCGGACCTAGTGGCGCTCTACGGGCATATGGGCGATATTGATCGTGCGGAGAATCATTACCGCGAAGCCATTGCGCTCAACCCTAGCCATTTCGGTCTCCACATGAATATCGGCGCCTTGCGGATGCGGCAGAAGCGATTCAACGAAGCTGCAAACGCGTTTCGCCGCGCAACGGAAATCGATCCGACAATTGCGCCAGCCTTTACAAATCTAGGCGCCGCCCTGGAGCGCGCAGGTCAGAACGAAGAGGCCGAAGAAAGTTACCGGATGGCGCTGGCAAAAGACGCAACTCTCCGGCAGCCCCGCTATTTTCTGGCCAAGCTCCTGACCAAGAAAGGAGACTTTGTTGCTGCCATCAACCATCTGCACCAAGTACTCGAACCGGTGGACGAGAAGACACCATGGTACCAGCGGGCTCTGGCGACAATATACGCAGCGTCGGGAAACACAGCGTTGGCGAAAAAAACATTCGACGAAGCAAATGACGGTGCGGAAAAATTTGGTGACGAGAAACTCGCGACCTTGATTGCAAAGGACCTCGAAAAACTCACGGCGGCAGCAAAATCAAACGTTCCGGCAGCCGAATGAGTTGGCGAACATCTTGGTATTTGCCGGCGGCTCTATCGATCGTATTGGCCGGGTGCGACGAGACCTCAATCACTCCACCGACTGATACCGACGAATCCCTAGAACAGAATCAAACCGATCCGTTATTCCACGACAGAGCCAAGGAATCAGGGCTAACGTTCGAGCACTTCCTTGGCAGCACCGGTGAGTTCTTTTTTCCGGAGACAGCCGCTGCGGGTGTCGCACTGCTAGATTACGACGGCGATGGCGACCTTGACGTGTATCTGATTCAAGGAACCCTTTTAAACAAGACCAAGGGATTAAGCGAGGCGGTGTTCCCACCCCCAAGAGTCAACTGGCCCGGTAATCGCCTCTTTCGCAACGATTTGGTCCCGGAAGGAAATCTTCGATTTCTCGACGTAACTGAGCAGGCCGGCGTGGGGCACGACGGTTATGGCATGGGTGCGACCGTCGGCGACATCGACAATGACGGCGATTCTGATCTCTACGTCACCAATTTTGGACCAAACGTCCTATACCGAAACAATGGTGACGGAACGTTCGCGGACATCACTGAAAATTCGACGACCGGCGATCCCCTCTGGAGCACATCTGCCGCTTTCTTGGACTACGACCGGGATGGCGATCTCGACCTTTTCGTCACCAACTATGTAGATTTTGCTATGGATAACAACAAGCATTGCGCAAGCGCCGGCGGACAACGGGATTATTGCGGCCCCAGGGCATATAATGCGGCACCCGATCGTCTCTACCGCAATGAAGGGGACGGCAGATTTACCGATGTCACGACAGCCGCAGGCCTCGATGCCGCGTTTGGTTCAGGTCTTGGCGTCGTTTGCGCTGATTTCAATCTAGATGGATGGGTCGATATTTACGTCGCCAATGATCAAAGGGAGAATCAACTCTGGATCAATGGCGGCGACGGACGTTTTACCGATCACGGTCCGCTGTCGGGCAGTGCCGTCAATATGAACGGCAAAGCCGAATCGAGCATGGGCGTGACCGCCGGCGACTTCGACGGCGACGGCGACGAAGACCTGTTCATGACCCACCTGGCCACGGAAACGAATACACTCTACCTCAACGATGGCACCGCCAATTTCATCGATGCCACGGACCGTTTCGATCTCGGTTTCAGCAGCCGGCCTTTCACCGGCTTCGGTTCTGAATGGTTTGATTACGATAACGATGGTACCCTTGACCTGTTCGTCGCCAACGGTGCCGTCACCCTCGAAGAGAGCCGCATAGGAAAATCCGAATATCCCTATGAACAAACCAACCAGTTGTTCCAAAACGACGGCCAGAGAAAATTCACCGACATCAGCACCCAATCGGGGCCGGCGCTGGCGCTCTTAGAAGTCAGCCGGGGCGCTCCTTTGGCGACATCGATAACGATGGTGACGTTGACATCACGGTTTCCAACAACAATGGGCCTGCCCGACTATTGTTGAACAGAGTTGGAAACAAACGCCGGTGGCTCTCAGTGCAATTAGAAGGTGTCGAGTCGAACCGGGACGCGATGGGCGCTCGCGCCGCTGTGGCGCCGCGTCCATACCGATGGCTCCTACGCTAGCCCGACTTCCGCAACTCGGCACGCGTTTCGGCTAATGTGACGATTTTCCGGCCCGGAAAGTGGCGGATTTCCGGGCTTTGCTTCTCCAGAACGGCGTGTAGTGCCGACCTACCCCCTTGATCTGGCTGGCAAAGCACCGGACGCTTTGCCCATGTTCGTGCGCTGCAAGAGACGCTTCAAAGACGGCAAGGAGCACCGCTACTGGAGCGTGGTGGAGAACGTCCGGGTCCGCGGCCGCCGGGTCGTTCAGCGCCACATTCTCTATCTCGGCGAGATCAACGACAGCCAGCGCGC
>JAAXGF010000065.1 GCA_012267605.1 Alphaproteobacteria bacterium
GCTATGGCTTTTCTGGTCTTCGGCATGGCGTCGCAGCGGCCCGTGTCGATTGACGACGCTGCGCCGATCGCCACCAGTTTTCCCCAGTTCGTCGAGCACTGTATTCACCTAGGGGCCGAAATTGACTGATCCGGCAATCATTATCGCGGTGGATGGCCCGGCGGCCTCGGGAAAGGGAACCTTAGCCCGCCGAATGGCCGAACACTTTGGTTTGCGGCATATCGATTCAGGAAAGCTCTATCGCGCTACAGCTTGGCGTGTGCTACGCGACGGTGGCGACCCCAATGATTCCAGATTGGCGACCAGGGCGGCACGAAACTTGGTTGAAAACGATCTGGAGGCACCGGAACTAGTCGATGAGATTGTCGGTCAAGCGGCTTCGCGTGTAGCCACAATACCCGCCGTGCGCGCCGCCCTTGTAGAGCGCCAACGTGCACTCGCCGTGCAGCCGCCGGGAACGATCATGGACGGTCGTGATATTGGTACGGTGGTGTTTCCTCAGGCCGACCACAAATTGTTCGTTACTGCTTCTTTGGATTGCCGTGCTGGCCGCCGCTGGCGTGAGCTCCGGGATCGCGGCGAGGACGAGGATTTCGACTCGGTTAGACGCAACCTCGCTGAGCGCGACGAAAGAGACACATCGCGCGCGTTAGCGCCACTTGTCCCAGCCTCCGACGCGGTGGTGATCGATACTACGGATTTGGATGTGGAAGGAGCGTTGGCAGCAGCAATCGCGACCATCGGTTTTAGAGATGGCATGCCAGCAAAGACGTCGGAATTGACGGTGCGGCAAAAACCATGATTGGGCGACCGAATTCCGCAAGGTAGGGCTAATAGGTTGCAGGATGCTTGAGTCGCGCGTATAGATGCGGTTTCGTGCCAATACAGGCGGCGAATGCCGCTTCTGGGTCTCAAAATGGCGACGATTGGATCGCGGCAAGGTTTGGATTGCCGAAGTTTTTGGCGTGGCTGAGTGGGCATCGTTATCGGCGAATCGACGGTGTTTTCTAAGTATCCCGACTATTCAGGTATGGATGGAATCGAGTTGAGTGAAATGGAGCGGCAACTAATGGAGAAAGCATGAATAAGCGAACCAGTGTTGATGGCAAGACGGCGGAGGAAGAGAATTTTGCCGCTCTGTTCGCCGAATCTCTCGCTCAAATCGACATTGTCGAGGGAGCGGTGGTCAAGGGAACGATCATTGGCATCGAGAACGACATGGCACTCATCGATGTGGGCTTGAAATCTGAGGGCCGTGTTCAACTGAAGGAATTCGCGCAGCCTGGTCAGAAGTCCGACGTAAAGGTCGGCGATAGCGTCGAGGTGTATGTCGAGCGCCTTGAAAATATGAACGGCGAGGCCGTCCTAAGCCGCGAAAAGGCGCGCCACGAGGAAGGATGGACGCAGCTCGAAAAAGCGTTTAACGAAAATGCCCGAGTCGGCGGGTATATTTACAACCGTGTCAAGGGTGGGTTTACCGTTAACGTGAATGGCGTTACGGCCTTTTTGCCGGGCAGCCAAGTGGACGTTCGACCGGTTCGCGATATTACGCCATTGATGTCGGCGCAACACGAGTTTTACATCCTGAAAATGGATCGACACCGTGGCAACATCGTTGTCTCCCGCCGGGCGGTGCTCGAGGAATCCCGTGCCGAGGCACGATCCGAACTCATTTCGAATCTCAAGGAAGGTCAAGTCCTGGAGGGTGTTGTCAAGAATATTACCGATTACGGTGCGTTCGTCGATTTGGGCGGCGTCGACGGGCTCCTTCACGTTACCGATATTGCGTGGCGGCGAATCAACCATCCCAGCGAGGCGTTATCCATCGGTCAAAACGTGAAGGTGTTGGTAATTCGCTTCAATTCGGAAACCCATCGCATCAGTCTAGGTATGAAGCAACTCGAAGCCGATCCCTGGGAGGGAGTCGAGCTCAAATATCCGGTGGACGCGCGATTTACTGGACGAGTCACCAACATTACTGATTACGGTGCCTTTGTCGAACTTGAGCCAGGTGTTGAGGGCTTGGTTCACGTTACTGAAATGAGTTGGACGAAGAAGAATGTTCACCCAGGAAAAATCGTGTCTACCAGTCAACAGGTTGAAGTCATGGTACTTGACGTTGATTCTCAGAAGCGTCGTATCAGCCTCGGCCTGAAGCAATGTCGAGAAAATCCCTGGGAAGCTTTCGTGGAACAGCATCCAGCGGGCAGCGAGATAGAGGGACAGGTCAAGAATATCACGGAATTCGGGCTTTTCGTCGGGCTCACAGGTGATATCGACGGCATGGTCCATATGTCCGATATATCGTGGGATCAAGCCGGCGAGGAAGCGGTCAAAAGCTTCAAAAAAGGTGATTCCGTTAAGGCTCAAGTCCTAGAGGTAGACGTTGAGAAAGAACGAATTAGCCTTGGCATCAAGCAGCTCCGAGACGATCCATTTTCCGCTGTCCTCGGGAGCGTTAAGCGGGGAGACCAGGTTACTTGTACGGTGACAGCAATTCAGGAAAAAGGGATTGAAGTCTCGGTGAACGATGCCATCGGATTCATTCGCAAGTCTGAAATTTCTCGGGATCGGGCTGATCAGCGCACCGACCGCTTCGCCGTCGGCGAAAAAGTCGATGCGAAGGTCGCCGCGATCGACCGTCCAGCCCGCCGCGTCGTTCTTTCCGTCAAGGCCTTGGAGGTCGAGGAGGAGCGTCGGGCGATGAAGGAATATGGATCGTCCGATAGCGGTGCGAGCCTAGGTGAAATTCTTGGTGCTGCGATCAATCAGGCGAACAAGGACAAGGAGGAGGGAGAAGAGCCGACCCAGGATGGTGAGGCGTCAAACGCGGCGGCGGAAGAAGCTAGTTCAGAACCCGATGCAGAAGACAGCACTGATGACAATGTCCAGGCCGACGCGGAAGGCGGCAAGGATGGTGCCTAAGACGTTTACACTCAGGGTTATCCGGTCACTCGCCCGCCGATGAGTGTTAGTACCGACATTCTCCTCGATCGCCGTCGCCTGAAAAGACGGATCGTGATTTGGCGCACCTTTGCCATCATTTCCATTCTGTTGCTTGTGTTGGCTATTGTCGGCAGCGGTGGGCGCTTCGAAAACCTACCTTTGACGTCTCATGTTGCCCGGCTGAACGTCGTTGGCGTGATTGTATCCGACACGAGAGTCCACGAGGCTCTTGCGGATGTGGCCGATGATCCTCTGGCCCAGGCACTAATTGTTCGCATTGACAGTCCTGGCGGAACGTTTGTCGGCGGCGAAGCCTTGTTTCTGGCATTGCGCCGGGTTGCGGAGCAAAAACCGGTCGTTGCGGTCATGGATACTCTAGCCACCTCCGCCGGCTATATGGTGGCGATTGCCGCCGACCGAATTGTCGCACATGAGGGGTCGGTAACTGGCTCAATCGGCGTTATCATGCAGACCGCCGACATCACCGCATTATTGGAAAAGCTTGGGGTCACGACGGAGGCAATAAAGAGCGGCCCCCTCAAGGCAGTTCCGTCGCCGCTGGAGCCCCTGACTGACGATGTCCGCCGGGTGACCCAAGATGTGATTGCCGAAATGCACGACATGTTCGTCGATCTGGTGGCCGAACGACGTGGATTGGAAAAGCCCACGGCCCTTAGGCTCGCAGACGGCAGGATTTACACCGGCCGCGGGGCGATGGGCAAAGGCTTGGTCGATGAGATAGGTGGCGAGCCAGAGGCACGTAGTTGGCTTCAGGACGAGCACGGGATTCCTCTCGAACTGCCGTTGCGAGACGTGGAAATTGGTAGCCCAGCCGAAAAGCTGTTGCCAAAAGCGTTCGCTTGGATCACACGGGCTGTTCTCCCCGAACGGCACACGCTTGACGGCCTAATTTCTCTTTGGCAACCTGGACATATGAATAATTAGGGATCCGGCGGGGCGTGCCTGACGTCTCAACGGCCCACAGCAGGGAATGTTCAGGGCCCGCCTAGGGAGGCATCGACATGACACGATCAGAACTTGTTACTCGCCTTGCCGAACTCAATCCGCATTTGTATCACCGCGATGTCGAGAGAATCGTGGCCACCATCTTCGAAGAAATCACTCTGGCCCTGGCACGCGGCGACCGAGTCGAATTGAGGGGCTTTGGGTCGTTTTCCTTGAAAGAACGATCGGCCCGCATAGGACGGAACCCGCGTACCGGATCGGCAGTGGCTGTTGCAGCGAAGTATCTGCCCTATTTTAAAACCGGCAAAGAGCTTCGTGATACTTTGAACAAGAATTAGTCGACGTGAAGATCCTCAGTTGGATCATCACGCTACCCATCGCTATCGCCTGTATTGCCTTGGCCGTTGCGAACCGGCACTTGGTCCGCCTTAACCTTGATCCGCTTCCATTTTTTTTCGAGGCGCGACTCGCGACTGTTGTGCTGGCGTCATTCTTGGGTGGAGTATTTTTCGGCATGATTTTCTCAAAAATTCGAAGTGTTAGGCGACCGGGGAAGGTTAGCCGCAGACAGGCCAAACGCTTGGCGAAAGCAGCCACGCGGACCGCCGATGAAGGAGCCAAAAGAAACGGCGCGCCGCCGATCGTAACAAGCTAGTCAAATAACTCTCTCGAATCGTTGCTAAAATTTCCCACGGTAATTTTGGTTCATGAATCCGTAGCTCCACCATGTTATGTTCGCTCCAATGCAGATCGCGACGGGCCAAAACATATCGATCACTCGCCAGAGCACTTCGACCCAGAGCGTTGTTGTGACCTTGGGGTGGGCACCCGCGACGGCGGGTATCAACCCGGATGCGAGCGCCTTCCTGCTTACCCGATTGGGCAAGGTACGGGGCGACAACGATTTTGTGTTTTACAACAATCCGCGATCGCCCGAGGGCGCGGTCGTGCGAAATGGCCAGGCCTTCACCATCGAATTGCCCTTGGTTCCCGGTGATGTCGAGCGCATCGCCGTAACGCTGACGACCAGGCAGCACGCCGCGACTAGTTTTTCCACTCTGCAGAGCATATCGGCCGAACTCACGGACTCTGCGACTCGGGAAACCATCGCACGGTACGATTTGCCGACGGTCGGCATGTCGGAGTCGGCGCTAATTGTCGCCGAAGTGTACCACCATAAGAACGAATGGAAATTTCGTGCCACGGGCCAAGGATTCGTTGGTGGCTTGGGGCCTTTGGCCACCCACTTCGGTGTTGACGTCGCAGCAGATGCTGCGGCGTCGCGACCACCGTCACCACCACCGTCGCGACAACCGCCGCCACCCCCGCCTCCGGCGGCACAGCCACCGCCAACCTCAACGTCACAGTCGAACAGTTCTCCACCACCCGGTCCGCCGCCGCTTTCGGGATCGCAAAGTGGCGGTTCGGCCCAAGAAAGGATTTCCACCGGTTTGTCGTGGCTGCGGAACCGATTTACTGAAATCAAATCTGAAGTGGTGGCGGAAGTCTCCAAGTTTCGCCACCGTGACATGATGGAAGCTGTGGTTGCTGGCTGTACAATGATCGCCTACGCCGATGGCGTTGTGACGGCGGATGAAAAGCAAAAAATGGCGGGTTACATGCGCCAATCAGAGGCGCTTAAGGTATTTGAAATGGATCAGGTTATCGCCGCGTACAATAAATATGCGGGAAAATTTGATATTGATCCCCAACTCGGCCAAGCGGAAGCCTTGCGGGTCATTGGCAAACTTCGTGGAAAGGAAGCTGAATCTCGACTTCTGGTGCGCGTGTGTTGCGTTATCGGCGCGGCAGACGGCACGTTCGACGACAACGAGAAAGAATCAACCCGGAAAATTTGCCAAGAGCTCGGCATTCAACCGTCGGAATTTGAACTCTGAAGGTCCAGTGTGGCACACGCCAAATTAAATTAACGGCAGTTGAACGCCACCGAAACGAACCATGTAATAGGTGGCGACGAGTCCGCACGCGCAGGCAATACTAATTAGACTTCCTACACATAGTAAAATGGTTTTTTGGGTTTCCATGCCGTATCCCTTTGTTTCGGCCCGGACCACCTCTTCAGTGGTCGAGGCGCCGTTAATGTACGAGAGCAATCTAGGTGCCTAATAAATACGAGACTATAGCGATGTGGATGGAATCAAACCGTGACGACGGGCACATTCTTGTTGAATTATTGGCTACTGACTGGTTAAGGATTGGTATTCGCAACGCAATTCACTAATTATCTTTCATTCGTAAACTAAATCTTATTGCGTACCGTGAAACAATTGCACGTAGCGATCCCCTGGGGTGCCCGCCACAACTTCTAGGAAAACCACCCGATGATATCTTGGGCCTTACGAAAGTTGATGATTTGGGGTCTGCTTGGCGGGGCAATCCTCATCGTCGTTGAGAATCGCCAATCCCTAATGAAGGTTGTCGGATTGGACAGCGCCTCGTCGCAGAGGCACACCACGGTCGCCAAAAAAGAAAGCGACAATAGTAACAGCCGGGAAATGACGTATCGCGCTGACAAGTGGGGACATTTCATGCTCGATGTCCATGTCAATGGCGAGCGGGTCAACTTCATGGTCGACACGGGCGCGAGCTTAGTCGTATTGAATCTGGAAGATGCCCGGAGGGCAGGTCTTCGCCCTAAAGTTCTAGATTACAAGTATCCTGTGCAAACTGCTAACGGTGTTGTGAACGTCGCGCTCGTGAACCTGCGCGATCTTCGTATTGGGCAACTCAAGATCCGCAACGTAAAAGCCGCGGTTAACGGTGCACCCATGGGATCCTCGTTGCTTGGCAATAGTTTTCTTGCGCGCCTACCCAGCTATAAGGTGCGCGACGATCGGCTGATCATTAACTGGTGAGGCGAAGCAGTTGAACAAGCGGGGGTGTCCCGCGTATCCGATCGACGCAATCGATGGGTCATGACCGTCCAACATCAGTCCACTACAGCCCTTAACGTATTTGATCGATCAACGGTTCGCCGCCGCCGCGACCGGGCCGCGCCGGGGTTAGATGCCCATGATTTTCTTCTGCGCGCAGTAGCGGACAACCTTGCCGAGCGGTTGACCGACGTTCGGCGACGCTTTGCCAACGTTCTCGATATTGGACGGCGAGGGCTCGAACCGGTGTTGGCGTCCCACCCGGGGATCGTTTCGGTAGTGATCGTAGACTTGGGGATGGTAGCGTTTCAGCCAGGACAGAGGTCATTCACCAGTCCTAGTGTCGTGGCTGACGAGGAGCATCTTCCCTTCGCCGATCGGTGTTTTGACCTGGTCATAAGCTTGTTGAGCCTTCATTCGGTCAATGATCTTCCTGGTGCACTCATTCAGATTCGCCGAATCTTACGTCCTGACGGTCTGTTTTTGGGGGCTTTGTTCGGAGGCGAGACGTTGTGCGAGCTGCGTATGGCTTTAGCCGCTGCCGAAAGTGCCGAGGAGGGTGGTGTCAGTCCACGCGTCGCTCCTTTCCTTGATGTCCGCGACGCCGGCGCGCTCCTGCAGCGGGCTGGGTTCGCCCTTCCGGTAGCCGATTCCGATACGCTGACGGTGAAATATGATGACGCTTTCGCGCTCATGCGCGACCTGCGCGGTATGGGCGAGTCAAACAGCCTGTCCGAGCGCCGCCGGACATTTAGTCGTCGTGCCACCTTGTTCAATACGGCAGCCGACTATCATAAGCGATTCGCCGACAGGGAGGGACGGGTACCGGCTACTTTCCAGATTCTGACCATGACAGCCTGGGCGCCCCATGATAGCCAACCTAGGCCTCTTGCCAGGGGCAGTGCCAACGCGAGGCTGGGGGATGCGCTCTAGCGCGAAATGGGGATCCAGGGAATTGTCAGCGATGGAGTTTGCGTCGGTAAGAGGGGCGGACACGTTACGGTCCACGATGCGTTATCTGGATCTTCTGGTTCGCTTGCAGTGAATATTCAAACTAGCAAATCTTGGTTGTTATCATTTTTCTGGTGACCATTCTTTGGCCAACTTTATGGCCTCTTCGATCTCCTCGGGAGTCATAAGTTTCGAAAGATAACGCATAGAATCAAGCGCTACATCGCGCAAGTCACCGGGCTGCAGCAGGTTCGCCGCAACCTTAAACCATTTGTATGCTTCGACGTTGTCCTTAGGAACGCCTTCGCCTTCGTGATAAATGGTACCTAGGACCATCAATGCCTTGAAATGGCCATTGTTGGCTGCCCGGTGGAACCATCGCGCTGCTTCCTCGACGTCGATGTTGACCCCGTCTCCCCGACCGTACATGACACCAAGGTTGTGTTGTGCGCCAGGATGTCCCTGCCTTGCGGCGTTGCGGTACCATTGAATCGCGATAAGACTGTCTTGGGGCACGCCCTGGCCTTTGTGGTGCATGATCGCGAGATTGTACTGAGCGGCCGCATTACCTTGGCGCGCGAGCGATTCGAATTCTGGTAGGGCCGCCTTGAAATCGCCTCGCATATAGGCGTCCAGTCCCTCCTGAAAATCTGCCGAATTGGCTTCTGAACCCAATATGATTGTCGCTGCGAGCGCGACCGTCCTCATCACCGTTGTTCGTCTGCGTGCCACCTGTATCCCTTTCGTTCCCATTCCATTACCCGCGCATAAATTTGGTCCATATTCTCTCTCAGCTCTTCTCGCGATTACCAATTTGATTGCGATTCGGTCCTAAATCGCGAATCGCCGTATGGGCATAAAAAAACGGCGTGAATAACCGCAATTTAACGAAATTCTGCAATGGTTATTAGATAATTTGTGATGGCGGTCACTTCGAGCCGGCGGGTGAATGAGTAGGTTGTCGCTAGACGCAGGGGAGATGGCGGTTTGGGCATGGATGCGGGGACCCAAGATGCTTACTTTAAAATGTCAGCCCTAAAATGCTGGCCTGAGCGATGAATTCGGGTTATATGATAAACTCTAGCCCGACTTCCGCAACTCGGCACGCGTTTCGGCTAATGTGACGATTTTCCGGCCCGGAAAGTGGCGGATTTCCGGGCTTTGCTTCTCCAGAACGGCGTGTAGTGCCGACCTACCCCCTTGATCTGGCTGGCAAAGCACCGGACGCTTTGC
>JAAXGF010000364.1:0-5656 GCA_012267605.1 Alphaproteobacteria bacterium
GGCGTCCATATAGATTCATCATCTGGCTCCTCAAGTGCCTATCATTGTAATGTCAGTCCTGCAGGAACGGGGAGACGTGTTGCGTGCCGTTGAGTGTGGAGCCATGGGATATATTCCCAAGTCGTCGAGTAGCGACGAGATTCTCAAGGTATTGCGCCTGGTGCTGGATGGTGAAATTTGTCTCCCAAGAAGCCTCTTGGTTAAGGCGGAAGTAACCGGGCAGCGAATTGATGACAACTCGTCGACGGCCGATGTGCAGGAAAAGGATATGCCGCCGTTTACAAAACGCAAGAGGGACGTGCTGTCCCTGCTCGCCGACGGCATTTCGAACCGCGATATTGCCTGTAAATTGGGGCTTTCCGAACACACGGTACGGATTCACATGTCGGCTGTTCTGAGGAATTTAAACGTTACCAATCGGACCCAGGCAGCCTTATTCGCCGCTGAACATTTCGCTAGACGCCCGGCGCAGGTACCAAACCAATAGCCGAAATTCAGGTTGTTAATTTAATTCCAGGGCGACGTTGGCCACTGAAAGGGCCGCTCCTCACTACATCACTAGTAAAGACGGCATTAAGTATGCCGCCAATTTCAGACCCCTCTATGGGCAACTCTGGCATATCGCCCAAAAGTCGTCGGCGTTGAGGCTAGCGCCGCCGACCAGAGCACCGTTAACTCTCTGGATGGCGAGCAAATCTGCTGCGTTGCTCGGTTTGACCGAACCACCGTAGAGAATGCGAACCCTATCGCCATCATCGGGGAAGGCGTCACGCAGTTTTTCGCCAATGAATTCGTGGACTTGCGAAACCTCGTCCAATGTTGGCGTGCGCCCTGTACCGATAGCCCAAATTGGCTCGTAGGCAACCACCGTATTTTCCGCATTCACTGAGTGCGGCAGGGAGCCTACCAATTGTGCCCCAACGACCGCAAGGGTCTCGCCGCCATCACGTTGATTCTCGCTTTCACCGACGCAAACGATTGCCGTCAATCCGCTAGCGTGGGCCGCCGCGGCTTTGGAACCGACCACTGCATCGGTTTCCCTGTGATCGGCCCGCCGCTCCGAATGACCGACGATGACATGACGGCATCCCACATCCGCCAGCATTGGCGCGCTCACATCGCCGGTGTGTGCCCCGGATCCGGCAGCATGACAATCTTGCCCGCCCAAAGCAACTGGGGAGCCCGTCAGGAGACCAGCGATGGATGCAAGCAATGTGGCCGGCGGACAAACGACGATATCGCATTTATGCTTATTAGCCGCGACGTGGCTCAGGAGCTTGCGAACACGATCCTTGCCGTCCCTTCCGAGGCCGTTCATTTTCCAGTTCGCGGCGATCAAAGGAGTCATTTTCCGCCTTTTCATATGCTTAAGGAATTTGATTCCATCAAACCCAACTCAAAGATGTACGGCATCTTGCCGGGGCGCGGATCACTTGTCGACCCCGGTGCGCTCAATGGGATCGACAGGATGCTTAGCGAATCGGCAGATATGGCGTCTCACGCGACGATTGGGCTATAGTCCTATCGGGATCGTTTGGGGATGTTGTAGGAAAAGGTAGGCAAGTCCATGAAAAAGTTTTCTTGGCCATCGATCGTGGCCATTGTCGTCATTTTCGTTGGACTCTCCCATGACGCCTGGGTTAGCTGCGGAAAACGCCTCGTTATTGGTGGCGAGCAAGCGGGAAGCCCCCCACTTGCGACGATCGAAAGCAAGCTTCTTGCTAACGGATACACGACAATCGAGGAGATAGAGCTGGAGGACGGCTACTACGAGGTGGAAGGTTACATGTCCGATGGTAGCGAGTTCGAGATCTATGTGGATCCGGCAAACGGCGACATCGTCACTTACAATGACGAAGACGATGATGACGACGAGGATGACGGTGACGATCATGAGGACGACAATGATGACGACCGAGGGAACCAGGAGGAAGACGACTAGCTCCTATTTGATGTGTCCCTGGAATTCGACATCCGTTGACGCGCCTTGATCGCTTAAATCGGTGTGGTTAATTTGCGGTGCTGTTAAGTGGCCTTTCCGAACACCGCGGGATTGCAAGGAATGGAAATTTGCAACGGCTTCGCCGATCTGATCGGCGACACACCGCTCGTTCGCCTGAATGGGGCGTCCGAACGAACCGGTTGCGAAATCTTCGGCAAGGCAGAGTTTCTAAACCCCGGGCAGTCGGTCAAGGACCGGGCCGCACTCTACATCATACGCGATGCCGAAAGCCGCGGTACGCTAAGGCCCGGTGGCGTTATTGTTGAGGGCACCGCCGGAAACACCGGTATTGGTCTTACACTTGTAGGACTAAGTTTAGGATATCGCAGTGTCATCGTCATGCCCGAAACCCAAAGCCAGGAAAAGAAGGATACCTTAAGGCTTTGCGGCGCCGATTTGAGGCTTGTGCCGGCGGTCCCGTACAAGGATCCGGGAAATTATGTGCACGTGTCTGAGAGATTAGCGGTAGAAATTGGAGAGCGAGAACCTAACGGCGCCCTTTGGGCGAACCAGTTCGATAACGTGGCCAACCGTCTGGCCCATTACGAAGGCACCGGTCAGGAAATCTGGCGGCAAACCGATGGCCGCGTCGATGCATTTACATCCTCCGTCGGCACAGGCGGCACCATTGCGGGCGTCGGCAAGGCGCTCAAGGAAAAAAAGCCGGACGTCAAAATCGTCCTCGCTGATCCGTTTGGTTCGGCCCTGTTTAATTGGTACGAGAAAGGGGAGCTCAAGGCCGAGGGCACCTCTGTTACCGAGGGAATTGGTCAAGGGCGAATCACCAAGAATCTTGAAGGCGCAGAAATTGATGGACAATTTCGAGTCAGCGATACTGAGGCGTTGAGTGAATTGTTTGACTTGGCAGAAAATGAGGGATTAGTGCTGGGTGGATCGACTGGAATAAACGTCGCGAGCGCCGTGCGAACGGCCAGGGCATTGGGTCCTGGACACACTGTGGTAACCATTTTATGCGATTACGGAAATCGCTATCAGAGCAAGCTCTATAATCCCCAATTTCTTAAGGAAAAAGGGCTTCCAGCCCCCGGTTGGCTGTGATCGATACCGAGTTCGAATCCTTGGTTAGCACGGAGTGGCTCGCGGTTCATCTCCAGTCGCCAGGTGTCAAGGTCATCGATGGCTCCTGGTACCTCCCAAAGACGGGGCGCGATGCTGAAGCCGAATATCAGGCAAGCCATATTCCGGGTGCCGTGTTCTTCGATATCGACGAGATCGCGGATTCTGACGACCCTCTGCCTCATATGTTGCCAAGCGTGGAGAAATTCACGAGCCGCATGCGCGCGCTCGGACTCGGCGATGGCGATAGAATTGTGGTCTACGACGGCACTGGCTTGATGAGCGCGGCACGGGTCTGGTGGACATTTCGGGTTTTTGGCCACGAGGATGTGGCTGTTCTAAACGGTGGGTTGCCTAAGTGGCGAGCGGAAGGGCGGTCGCTCGTATCCGGAAACGTTGTGCCGCAGCGACGTCATTTTACGGCCGTTTTCGAAGCGGATAGGGTTTCCGCTATCGACGACGTGCACATCAATCTTGCCAGTGGCGGTGCCCAAATCGTAGACGCCCGATCCCGGGGCCGTTTCCACGGGGAAGAACCCGAACCCCGCTCCGGTCTCCGCGCCGGACATATACCGCAAAGCCTAAACCTACCCTATACGGATCTTATCGACCCGGCGGAGGGAACCTTGTTGCCAGTTGGACGATTGCGTCGGATCTTTCGTGAGTCCGGAATCGACTTGGATAAACCGGTAATCGCCAGTTGCGGTTCTGGAATCAGCGCCGCCGTTATCGCTTTCGCCCTCGATCGTCTGGGCCACAGCCAGGTGGCAGTATATGATGGTTCATGGGCCGAATGGGGCGGGCTACCCGATACGCCGGTGGACCGTTGATACCGACCTCTCTGCAGTCACCTGGATTTTGACGATAGGTCCTCGCATGAAAGACCGCACACGGGTGGTGAGCGCGGGTCGACTTGAAAATCCCAAATCAGGATCTGTAAATCCGCCAGTTCACCATACCTCCACAGTACTATTTCCCACGGTCGAGGCCTATTTGAAGGCTCGCAGTAAGAGCTTCGAGGTTTCGATTTACGGCCGTCTCGGCACCCCAACAAGCGCCGCCCTGGAAACAGCGCTGTGCGAAATCGAGGGTGGATTCCGTACTCTGGTGACAAGTTCGGGTATGGCAGCGATAACCGTTGCCCTTGGTGCGTTTTTGTCGTCGGGAGATCATCTATTGATGGTCGATACGGTTTACGACCCGGTACGCTCGTTATGCGACCGCGTTCTTACCCGCATGGGAATTAGGGTAAGCTATTACGATCCCTTGGTTGGCGCTGGAATTGCCGAGTTAATTACACGGGAGACCCGCATGGTCTATGTGGAATCCCCAGGATCACTCACATTCGAAGTTCAAGATGTACCGGCGATTTCCCATGCCGCTCACCAACGTGGCGTCCTCATCGCGATGGATAATACTTGGTCAACTCCGTTGAATTTCAACGTATTTAATCATGATATTGATATTTCACTTCAGTCTTTGTCAAAGTACGTCGGTGGTCATTCCGACCTTGTCATGGGGGCTGTTACGACGACCGAGCCGCTTCATCGCGACGTACGGCGGATGGGTGCCTTGCTCGGCACCTGCCCAGGCCCGGACGATTGCTTCCTTGCCCAGCGCGGAATGCGTACGCTGCCAGCTCGCTTGCGGCAACACCAGGACAGCGGTCTCACCATTGCATCTTGGCTAGCGGGGCGCCCAGAGGTCTCACGGGTGCTTCATCCGGCGTTATCCAGCGATCCCGGTCACGCAATTTGGCGGCGTGATTTTAGTGGCGCGGGGGGACTTTTCGGAGTTGTGCTCAAACCCGTTTCCGATCGCGCCGTGCATGCGATGCTCGACGGATACGAACACTTTGGCATTGGCGTATCGTGGGGCGGATTCGAAAGTTTGGTCATCCCGACCAGCCCGGAGCGGTACCGCACCGCCACTGCATGGACGGCTGACGGACCTACTGTTCGATATTATATCGGGCTCGAGGACGTCGACGACTTGATCGCAGATCTTGAGCGGGGCTTCAACCGTCTGCGGGCAGCTTAAATCCTGAAATCATCGATTTGGCCTCTGGATCAAAGCTTTTCAAGATTAACCTCCCAACTTTCTACACACCAGTGTGGTTGGGTGTTGTTGCTGGTGCGGCAATGTATCTTAATGCGTCGCCAGTAGATGCGCTGGAAGGCCTGGTTGTATTCGCTGCGACAAGTACCACGGAGGTGGTCGAACTGCTGGGTGAAAATTTTGAACGGCAGCACGCTAAACCCATCATTACCTCCTTCGCGGCAAGTTCGGTTTTAGCGCGGCAAATCACTAATGGCGCACCGGCGGATGTCTTTATTTCTGCTCATCCAAGCTGGATGGATGATCTCGAACGCCGTAATTTGATTGTTGCTGGAAGCCGATGCGACGGAATCGGAAACCGACTGGTCCTCGTGGCTCGACGTGATAGTGAGCTTGCCCAGCCTCACAAGAAGGACCTGCAAATTCGTGACATCGAGTCCATAGAACGACTAGCCATGGCGAACCCGGAACACGTACCGGCGGGTATTTATGGTCAACAGGCTTTGGCTTGGCTTGGCG
>JAAXGF010000364.1:5689-7701 GCA_012267605.1 Alphaproteobacteria bacterium
GCGACTGAAAACCAGGGTGATTCCCGCCGCGAACGTGCGTGGGGCCTTAGCATTTGTCGATCGTGGGGAGGTCGCGGCTGGCATCGTATATGCCACCGACGCAAAAATCAGCGACCGTGTCAAAGTCATTTTCACGTTTCCGCCGGAAAGCCATGATCCGATCGTTTATCCAGTCGCGCAGCTTCGTGGTGGGCACCGAGGGCCAGAGGCAGACTTCATACGGTATATGCTTTCCCCTAGTGCACGGCGGATCTGGGCAGAATTTGGATTTACCATCGACAATTCTGACGGGTGTTCTCCCTGACTCCGTTGGAAATAGAAGCCTTGGCGTTGAGCCTGCGCGTTGCCTTGGCGAGCGTCCTTGGCAGCCTGCCAATCGCTATCGTCGTCGCCTGGGTGCTTGCCCGAAGGGAATTCCCCGGAAAGTTATTGCTCGACGGACTAGTGCACTTGCCGCTCGTAATACCTCCTGTCGCGGTTGGCTACATCCTCCTTGTCGTTTTTGGTCGCAACGGATTAATCGGTGAATGGCTGTTCAATCAGTTCGGAATCACCCTGATTTTTTCTTGGAGCGGCGCAGCTTTAGCGGCCGCGGTAATGGCGTTTCCGCTGACGGTTCGGGCAATCCGACTGGCTCTGAGTTATGTCGACCCACGTCTGGAAAACGCCGCGCGAACCCTGGGCGCAGGTCGAGGCCGTGTTGCCGTGACTATCACTCTTCCCTTGGCCCTACCTGGAATTCTAACTGGTGCCGTGCTCGGATTTGCCCGCGCCCTAGGTGAATTCGGTGCAACAATCACATTCGTTTCTAGCATCCCCGGCGAAACCCGGACTCTTCCCCTCGCCCTTTACGCGTTGGTGCAATCCCCCGGCGGCGACGAAAGTGCTGGCCGCCTCCTCGTCATATCTGTGGTCGTAGCTATGGCTGCTTTGGCTGTATCCGAAATTCTCGCCCGTCGGCTGCGCAGACGTCTTGGGACCTGAGCATTGCTTAAGGTTCAGGTACGTCATCAGCGCAAGAATTTTCAGCTGGATGTGGATTTCACAACCGCAAAAACGGGGGTAACGGCGCTCTACGGGCCCTCTGGCGCAGGCAAAACAACGTTGATCAACTTTATCGCCGGACTTGAACGCCCGGACTCCGGATATATCGCGGTGGCTGGCAAAGTATTGTTGAACTCAGCAAAATCGATAGATGTTCCCCCGGAACGCCGTGGAATCGGCTACGTATTCCAAGATGATCGCCTTTTCCCACACTTGAAAGTGCGTGGGAACCTGCGTTACGGCATGCCTAGCCCGGATCGTAGTCATTTCGATCGAATAGTCAGTTTACTTGAACTTGAACCGCTGTTGCAAAGAAACCCCCGGGATCTTTCGGGCGGTGAACGCCAGCGAGTCGCCATCGGCCGAGCCTTGCTTGCCCAGCCCAATATTCTGCTTATGGACGAACCCCTGTCCGGGATCGACTGAAAACTGCGGGAGAATCTCCTCAAATACATTGAAAAACTACCGAGCGAAATCGACATTCCGGTCATTTATGTTAGCCATTCAGTCGAAGAGGTGATGCGTCTTGCAGACTACCTTGTGATTGTTGAAAACGGCGGTGTTGCTGTCGCCGGCATCGCCGATGACGTGATGAACCAACGTCAGGCGATCTCGCTCCTCGGGGGCTTAGATGCTGGCACCATTCTTTCCGCGCAAGTCAGCGATGACGACCCCGGTTACGGTTTGAGTTGTCTGAGATTTAGCTGTGGCACTCTTCTCGTACCCCATCTCGATTTGCCCCCTGCTACAAGGCTACGGATTCGGATCGCGGCAAAGGACGTTTCCTTGGCATTAGTTGCATCAGAAAAATTAAGTGTTCTTAATGTCTTTAGCCCGACTTCCGCAACTCGGCACGCGTTTCGGCTAATGTGACGATTTTCCGGCCCGGAAAGTGGCGGATTTCCGGGCTTTGCTTCTCCAGAACGGCGTGTAGTGCCGACCTACCCCCTTGATCTGGCTGGCAAAGC
>JAAXGF010000234.1 GCA_012267605.1 Alphaproteobacteria bacterium
GATGTTCCGTTATGTCGTTAGCTCCCTCTCACCGAAGCAAGCGTGGATAGACAATATCACGGTTTGAACTCTTGCGCAAGATTGGCATGGGTAATTCACGAGTACTGGCGACTTCCATCACTGACGATTTTACACTAAAAAGCTTGTCTGGAGCGGTATCCAGAAAAACCTCAAATTCGAACAATTTTGTTTACCATAGGTTGTTAACCTTAATGAACACAAACCAAATTGGCGATGACGCCGAGCAAAAGCACTTATTGCAAATACACCAGACTGAAATGGTCAGTTCCGGTGACCGATTCGGCCTCCATTCGCTTCCCTCACCGGTGAATTGCCGGTCCCAGCGGACAAGCGCACGTCTGCCTGGTGCTTGACAGCGGCCCGGTCACGCATTTCCTATCGACATTATCCCTTTTCAGGTCACGAGAATGACAACGGATGACAGCCTCCCTCTGTACATCTTTCTCGAAAATCATCTTGACCGTCTTGCCAGCCGTGGCGGTTATAGCCGCCGCTTCCCCGGCGGCTGTCGGTGAGGAAGCGGTCGTCAATGTGTACAATTGGTCCGATTACATTGCGGAAGACGCGATCGACCAATTCGAAGCGGAAACCGGGATCGCGGTCAATTATGATGTATTCGATTCGAATCAGGTGCTCGAGGCGAGGTTACTCGCCGGCGGAACCGGATACGACGTGGTGTTTCCGTCGGCGGAGTTTCTCGAGCGTCAAATCAGGGCCGGGGTGTTCATGGAACTTGACCCCACCCTATTGCCCAACCGGCGGAATCTCGACCCCGTCATTCACCAGCGCCTCGCTTCCCACGACCCAGGAAACCGGCACGCCGTGACATATATGTGGGGAACTACCGGAATCGGCTACGACCGAGACGCAATCGCCAGCCGCATGGCGAATCCCCCGGTGGACAGCTGGTCAATGCTCTTCGATGCTACTGTGGTCAGTGCCTTCGCTGATTGCGGCGTAACCCTACTGGACGCTCCGGATGAAGTATTCGCTGCGGCTCTAAGCTATCTAGGCCGCGACCCGAATAGCGAAGACTTGGCTGATTTGAAAGCGGCGGAAGATGTCATCGCGGAGATCCGCCCTTTTATTCGCTATTTTCACTCCTCCCTAATCATTGGAGATTTGGCAAACGGTGAAATATGCCTTGCCATGGGTTGGTCGGGTGACATGCTTATGGCTAGGGCGCGCGCAGGCGAAGCCACCGGGAGGCGTATTGCCTACGTGATTCCCAAACAGGGCGCTGCCCTATGGTTCGACGTCATGGCCATTCCGCGAGACGCGCCGCATCCGGGAAACGCCCACCTTTTCATCGATCATTTGCTGCGGCCCGAAGTTTCCGCCGCGATTTCAAACACCGTCTTTTATGCTAGCGGGAATGCAGACGCAAAACCTTATCTGAGCGAAGATGTGCTAACCGACGAAAGCATCTATCCGCCAGTAGACGTCATGTCTCGACTGTTTCCGGCGAAGGCACAATCGCCCGAATTCGATCGCGCTCGCGCACGGGCATGGACGCGGGTTAAAACCTGCCAGTAAATGGACATCGCTTTGTCGGCCTCGGGGGTGAAACGGATCGATCCGGCGTCCACGGTCGCCGCGCCCCGCCTGCGGGTCAGTGAGTTGGATAAATCGTTTGGCGGGCTGGCCACCGTTCGCAATGTGTCGCTCGACGTAGCGAAGGGCAAATTCTTTTGCCTGTTGGGCCGCTCGGGATGCGGCAAAACAACACTCCTGCGGCTCATTGCTAGACTGGAATGTGCCGACCGGGGACGCGTCGAAGTTGACGGCATTGATATCACAGGCTGGGCGCCGCATGCCCGGCCGGTGAATCTCATGTTTCAGTCCTACGCGCTCTTCCCTCATATGACCGTGGCACAAAACATCGCCTTCGGACTCGAACAAGATCGGCTCAAAAAGGCGGAGGTACGCCAGTGCGTGGCCGAAGCCATGGACATGCTGGCAATCTCCACTCTGGGATCACGGCGACCTGGCGCCATTTCCGGCGGAGAACAACAGCGGGTCGCTCTCGCCCGGTGCCTGGTCAAACGGCCTAAGTTGCTGCTGCTCGACGAACCCTTGGGCGCGCTCGACCCAGGCATTCGGGAACACACCCGCCAAGAATTGCGCGCGCTTCACAAACGCCTCGGAATGACTTTCGTAGTCGTCACCCATGATCGAGAGGAAGCCCTAAGTCTTGGTTCGCGGATCGCCTTGATGGACCAGGGAGCCATAGTACAAACTGGCCCCCCGGCGACGATATTTCGCCAGCCAAGAACCCGTAGAGCCGCGGAATTCTTCGGGGCTATCAACCATTTGGAAGGCCAAATCATTAGTGAAATTCCGGATGCCATTCGTATGGCCGCGAACGCGAACGCTGAAAAGATTTGCGTCAGCAAAGGTCAGCGACTACCAACGGGCAGCCGCTGCTGGATCGTGCTGAGGCCGGAGGACATCAAGCTTTGCCGGGATCAACCACCTTCCGGCAACAATCGAATGGAGGGTCGAGTCCACGATATCTCGTTCGCCGGTACCCACTTCGTCTACCGCATCCGCCTGGCCGGTGGGCAACTGTTTAGCGTATCGGAGCCAATTCAGGAATCCTCATCGGCCAATCGGGCAAGTCCGCGGTTCGCCGATAATGAGCAGGTAAAGCTGCATTGGCCATGGACCAAAGGCACCCTGGTGTCGTCTTGACATTCGCGTCCCGACCGGCGCATTGGCTGGTTCTTTTCGCGCCCTATACTTGGCTTATTATTTTTTGCGCCGTTCCCATCGCACTTGTAATGAAAATTTCCCTGGCTGAGCCGATACTTGCCCAGCCACCCTTTACACCGCTTTTCGATGATTCCGAATTCGGATGCGTGCGGCTGAGTTTCGACAGTTACGCGCGCCTTGGCCAAGACGAAGTGTACATTTCGGCTTTGACGAACGCGTTTCGGGTTGCCGGCATCTCGACTGTGCTTTGCCTTCTCATAGGGTTCCCAATGGCTTATGCCATCACCCGCGTCACACCCGGTTTTCGTATTTGCTTGTTGGTACTGGTCGCGGTGCCATTTTGGACCGCGTTTCTGATTCGCGTCTACGCCTGGATGGGACTCCTCGGTAACCACGGCCTGATCAATGGTTTGCTCCAATTCATGGGAGTGACCGAGGCGCCGATCGTTCTATTACATACCGAACTCGCCGTTTACATCGGTATCGCATATGTCTATTTGCCTTTTATGATCTTTCCCCTGTACGTTAATCTGTCTCGCATCGATCCGATGATCGTTGACGCGGCGCGCGATTTGGGTGCGAACCCAATCAGGGTATTTGGAAGCGTCATATTTCCCCTGTCCCTACCGGGCGTTGCGGCGGGGTGTATCCTCGTGTTCATTCCTGCGGTAGGGGAATTCGTGATTCCGACAATGTTGGGCGGTGCGGATTCCCTGATGATCGGACAAATTCTATGGAACGAGTTTTTTATCGCGCGGAATTGGCCCATGGCATGCGCGATAGCGAGTTTTCTGCTGGCACTGATCGCTCTCCCGGTCGCCGCATTCCAAAGTATCACGACGATGGGCGCTCGCCCGTGAACCGCGGATCGACACTCTTTCTGATTGTCACCGCAACCTTGGGCTACGCCTTTCTTTACGGGCCAATTTTGGTTCTCATTGTTTACTCGTTTAATGAATCGCCGCTGGTAACCGTTTGGCAGGGCCTCACCACCAGGATGGTACGGCGAAGTTTGGCAAGATCGTCAGATTCTGACAGCAGCAACACTTAGTCTCTCGATTGCAGCAATTAACGCGACCACTGCAACCGTCCTCGGCACGTTGGCTGGATTCGCCCTAGCACGCCTTGGGCGATTTACCGGAAGATTTCTATTCACGGGAATGATTTCGGCGAGCTTGGTCGTGCCGGACGTGATCATGGGTTTATCGCTCTTGCTGCTATTCATAGCGGCGGAACAAGTATTGGGCCTGCCATCCCTACGTGGCGCCACGGCCATTACATTTGCGCATGTGACGTTTTCCCTTGCTTTTGTCGCACTTATCGTTCGATCACGTCTGACACGAATGGACCTAACCCGACTTCCGCAACTCGGCACGCGTTTCGGCTAATGTGACGATTTTCCGGCCCGGAAAGTGGCGGATTTCCGGGCTTTGCTTCTCCAGAACGGCGTGTAGTGCCGACCTACCCCCTTGATCTGGCTGGCAAAGCACCGGACGCTTTGCCCATGTTCGTGCGCTGCAAGAGACGCTTCAAAGACGGCAAGGAGCACCGCTACTGGAGCGTGGTGGAGAACGTCCGGGTCCGCGGCCGCCGGGTCGTTCAGCGCCACATTCTCTATCTCGGCGAGATCAACGACAGCCAGCGCGCTGCC
>JAAXGF010000180.1 GCA_012267605.1 Alphaproteobacteria bacterium
GCTCGGCATGACCCTGCCGCAACAGCCCACACCGCGGATCTGCGCCTGACGGCCCTCGATTCGCCCCCTCCATTTGGCGCCCTGTAGTGCCAACCTTTGGAGGTCCGATTGTGGAAAATCAATGGGTTAGCATATTCGCGACCCCCGAGTTGCGGAAGTCGGGCTAGCAGCACGCAGCGCCGCGCCGAGCGGTACCATCGTCCACGCCGCGGTGGCCAAAAAACCAAGTAAAAGCAACCTTCGGGTTTCTTGTTTCATAGGCAATCCAAGATAACAGCGGAGCTGATGTTTCCCGCCACCAGCACGTGCGTCGCAATGTCCGCAGAGGGATCCGCTTTGGTATTTACAATGTGGTGTCGCGTGATATCTGCGGCAACCTATCTATCGCGAGCACCGCAATGTCCGTCCATTTGTGACCGGTTTGAGGTGACTGCCGCAACATGGCCGGTTGGCAGAGCGTTTCGTCGCTGAAAGCGACCGAATCCGCGACCAACAAGTTTGTCAGCGAGAAACTCAGGGTCGGGTGACAAGCCTAGAATCCTTGAGAACCGTTGTGTAATCCGCATTCGGCGATATATATATCTTTTTAGTATGTCTCGTTTCATATTTATACCTTTTTAGGTAGGGGGATTCTGAGTAGCGCGGTAAGTTGAAAACAAACGGCAAGCGCGGCACGAATATTTCGAAAAGACTAGCGGATAGAGAAAAGTATGTCGCGTTAACTTGGGGTGCGCTGGATTGCCTCGTAGCAACATGCCGCGTTCATATCTTTAGGTAAATTTCATACGGGTACGGGAGAATATGCGATCCTAGTCTGGTTGCATAATCTCGTGGGCTTGTGACTCCAATTAGCTCTTCAATAGGAAACATTTAGAATTGAATTCGTAATGGATAGAATTTTGGTCATCAAAATATTTGTCTAGCTCTGAGTTCTGTTTCCTCGCGTGAAATTTGCGAATTTTTAAGGGCTCTCTAGGAAATTATTATCAGAATATGAAACATGCTTCCCGCGGTTTAGGGATTCTTAATACAACCAAAAGAAAATTTTGGGGATATGTCGTACAACCATGGCCTTCAGGATGTCAGCTGGGTGCTGCTTTGCGCCGCCCTGGTGATGTTGATGCAAGCTGGATTTTGCTGCTTGGAAAGCGGACTGGTCCGGTCGAAAAACAGCATCAATGTTTCCATCAAGAATTTTGCTGACTTTTGCGTCTCGGCAGCCATCTTCTGGATTGTTGGCTTCGGGCTTATGTTTGGGGCGAGCGTAGGTGGTTTTTTCGGCACAGATGGCTTCTTTTTTAACCAGCACGCCGACCCATGGCTTATGGCCTTTTTCCTTTATCAGCTTGTGTTTTGTGGCACCGCGACGACGATCATTTCGGGTGCCGTGGCCGAACGCATGCGATTCGCCGCGTATATCGTGGTTGCGATCTTGGTTGCGGCGATCATCTATCCGGTTGTTGGCCATTGGGCGTGGGGAGGGGTTATCTCCGGGGAAGCGACGGGTTGGCTGGCAAAGCGGGGATTCATCGATTTCGCGGGTTCGACAGTTGTCCATGGCGTGGGGGGGGTCGCCCTCGCCGCGGTGATCATTATTGGCCCGCGTGTTGGTAGATTTGGCAAGGAAGGCCGACACTTCAACGGAAACAATTTTCCCCTGGCAGCGCTCGGCGTATTCCTAATTTGGTTCGGCTGGTTCGGCTTTAACGGTGGTAGCACGCTGGCTCTCAACGAGAGCGTCGCTTCGATCCTCGTGGTTACCACGTTATCCGGTTTGTTCGGCGGTATCGCGGCCCTAGCAGTATCTTGGTACGTATCCGGGCGCGCCAACGTCCATGCGATCATGAACGGCAGTCTGGCTGGTTTGGTTGGTATTACTGCGTCTGCCAACATTATGACACCAATGATGGCGATGGTTATCGGGGTCGCCTCCGGCATGATTTGTTTCGACGTAACGAGTTTGCTTGAAAGACTCAAGGTCGACGACGTTGTGGGCGCCATTCCGGTTCACCTCGCCGCCGGCGTTTGGGGAACCCTTGCGATCCCACTTCTAAGCGACCCATCCACATGGGGTACCGGCCTAGGTCGTGTGGAACAATTTCTCGTTCAGCTCACGGGTGTCGGTGCCTGTTTTGCCTGGGCATTTTGCCTTTGCTTTTCCTTACTCTGGCTGATTAATCGGGTGATGCCGCTAAGAGTAGACGCCGAGACCGAAAGGGTCGGGTTGAATATCGCCGAGCATGGCGCCAGCACGGCAATTCTCGATCTCCTCGGCGACATGGAACGACAACGGTTAACAAACGATTTTACCCGCCCCATCCCAGTGGAACCCTACACCGAAGTGGGCCAGGTCGCCGAACAGTACAACCGGGTCATCGAGGAAGCCGTTCGGCATATGCGCAACCGGGAGGCCACGACCCGTGAACTGCAACGTGTCAGCCGGCGATACGAAATGGTTCTCAATTCGGCCGGTGAAGGAATTTTCGGACTCGATTTGAATGCTAACGCCACGTTCGTTAATCCTGCTGCCGCCAAGATGCTTGGATATGAGGTCGACGAGCTGGTCGGGAAATCGTTGTTCTCAATTGTCCGTGGTGCTCATGGTACCGCTCCAGATTTGCGATCCCCGAAACCCGGCCAGGTCGACCTTGGCCGTGCCACGGTCGAAGTGTTTCGCCGAAAGGATGGCAGCGAATTTCACGCCGAGTACCTTAGCACGCCAATCGAGGAAGACGGAAAGGTCTTCGGCTCGGTGGTCGTGTTCAAGGATATTTCAGAACGCCGGGAAATGGAGGATCGCCTCGCCGCCTTGGCAAAATTCGACACCGTCACCGGCCTCGCCAATCGCTATCAATTCCACGAAAAACTTAAGGAAGCCATCGCCGCTGCCAAACGGACGGCAAGTCCGTGCGCCGTATTGCTGCTTGACCTCGATCACTTCAAGGACGTCAACGATACCCTGGGCCACGCGGCTGGCGATTCGCTCTTAAAAGGGGTCGCTGAACGGCTGCAAATCGCCACCCGCGAGACCGACACCGTTGCCCGTCTGGGCGGCGACGAATTTGCGGTGATCGCCACCAATTTGACTGAAAGCGAGCAGACGGTCGAACTCGCTTCGCGTATTCTCGCCGACCTATCGGAGCCGTTCTTGCTCGATGGCCAAGAGGTCTTTACCGCCGCCAGTATCGGCGTGACTTTGTTCCCGTCGGATCGTGGCGAGCCCGGCCAGTTGCTCAAGAACGCTGACCTTGCCCTCTACGATGCCAAAGCCGAAGGCCGCGGAACGTATAAGTTCTTTTCCGCCGAGATGCAGTCGCGCATACAGTCGCGAAAATCCATGGAAAGGGAACTGCGCAGTGCGCTGAGCGACAATCAATTTTTCTTGTGCTACCAGCCGTGGGTTGACATTGCTTCGCGCCGACTTTCGGGGGTTGAGGAGTTGATCCGTTGGCAATCCCCGGATAAAGGCGTGGTATCGCCAAACGAATTTGTCCCGGTGGCAGAATCGACCGGCCTCATCGTTCCCTTGGGCACCTGGGTACCCGAAGAAGCTTGCCGGCAAATCGTCGAATGGCGAAGCCAAGGCCTTGCGCCGTTGACCGTTGCAGTCAATCTATCGGCGGTGCAATTCAAGAACGCCAATTTTGCTTCTGACGTCCAGAGGGTCATCGAGCGATCTGGAATTGATCCCCGGTACCTCGAACTCGAGATCACCGAAAGCATGGTTATGGATCGGGTCGAGGAGGTCACCACGCTGCTTGGCCGGCTCAAGAAACTCGGTGTTCAACTCGCCATCGATGATTTTGGCACCGGATATTCTTCCCTAGCCTACCTCAAGAGATTCCCGGTCGACAAACTCAAGATCGATCGCTCCTTCGTCCGCGACGTCATTGTCGACGCCGAGGATGACGCGATTGTCAAGACGATCATCGGTCTGAGCAAGAACCTTGGGTTGGAATCCGTTGCCGAGGGAATTGAAAACGAGGAACAGTTCAAGCGATTGCGAGAACTTGGTTGCGACGAGGCCCAAGGGTATTATTTTGGCAAGCCGATGCGCGCGGACGATTTGGTCCAGTGGTGCAATAGGTGGAGTGAAACACAACCCCAGCCGGACTACCAATCGGCAGCGACGGCATAAATCCCCTTCACACCTTGTATATCAGGGCGCGCCAAATCCAGCTTCGGTACCCTCACATGCCTGGTCGAAATGTCCCAGACGACCGCGCGGTGTGCTTAGCAGGATTATTCGTCCGTCAGAAACCGCAATGGTTGCCCGGATGAGTTAAGCGGCTGCCTCATCCTCCACAACACACGCTGCAGAACGAAATGCCGCGCGCCGTAGCTTCGTGGACGGCTGCGACCCAACCGCGGAGAGAACAGTGGACCCGACAGGCGCATCACGAGAAACTTGATCACGGGCCGGGAGTTAGAGAACAGAATCGGTCGCACCTTGCCGAGTCTCCCGCACCGAGCGTGTGGCAGCTGACAAATGCTAGGCCGTCGTATGAGGTGAAATCGCCCCTTATCGAGCAGTCAGTTCATCGCTCCGGCGAAAGGTAAATCAAGCTTGTCAAGCCGGCGCTGGGCTTCTGAATCACCTTGTTCGGCGCTTTTCGGTACCATTCGGAGGCTTCACGAATCCCCTGTTCAACACCGTTCCCTTCTTCATAAAGAATCCCCAGTTGAAGCTGTGCTGAAGGGTCTTCCCACTCCGCCATTTGGCGCAAGAGTTTGGCAAAGGACTTAATGTCGTTGGGCCCGCCGATCCGGTATTCGTAGAAGTCCTTTAACCGCCACTTGGCCGGTGCGTAATCCTTTTCCGCCGCGGCCCGCAGCAGCTTTAATGCTTTGGCGCGATCGAGTTCGCCGGTAACCTCCTCTTGGTATATCCGGCCGAGGACGAATTGGGCTTCCGCATCGCCTTGCTCCGCGTAGGGGCGAAACGCTTCGGCAGCGCGTCGATACCATTTGGCCGACTCAAGCACATCCAGACGCACCTCGAGCCCCAGTTCGTACATCTTCCCCAAATAGAAAAAGGCGTATCGGTTGTTCTGTTCCGCGGCCTGACGAAACCAATGCAACGCTTCCACGTAATCCTTGGCAACCCCATCGCCGTGCAAATACATCTCGCCCAGTCTAACCTGGGCGGTGCTGTCGCCGGATTGGGCCAGTGGTTTCCACGCTTCGTAGGCGGACTGGTAGTCGTGTCGCCTAACCCGACTTCCGCAACTC